>JAQBUX010000039.1 GCA_027623795.1 Chloroflexota bacterium | reverse complement strand
GTGCCCTGCGCCGTGCTCTCGCCGCCGCCGCCGCTGAGAAGACCCGCGTGGCGCATTCCCTCCGGCGTGACGCGCCTTCCGCCCGGAGTGCGGATGACGAAGCCGCACTTGAGCAGGAACGGCTCGACCACGTCCTCAAGCGTCTGCGGCTCTTCGTTGACGGTAGCTGCGATCGCTGCGATGCCCGCCGGTCCACCGCGGTACTGATTCGCGAGCGTCGTCAAATACAGTCGGTCGAGTCGGTCGAGCCCGAGCTCGTCCACGCCTTCCATCTCCAGAGCGCTTGATGCGATCTCTCGCGTTATCCGCCCGTTCGCCTCGACCTGCGCAAAGTCCCGAACCCGCCGTAGTAGCCGGTTCGCCACGCGGGGCGTGCCGCGTGCCCTGCGTGCGATCTCCGCCGAGCCCTCGGCGTTCGCTTCCACGCCCAGGATGCCGGCGGACCTTGTGACAACGGAGGTCAACTCTGCGTCCGAGTAGTACTCCATGTGGTAGACCATGCCAAATCGGTCCCGGAGCGGTGAGCTAAGGAGTCCGGCCCTTGTCGTGGCGCCCACTAAAGTGAACGGATGAAGCGGGAAGCTCAGCGTCTTCGCGTAAGCGCCGGCTCCCGTAACAAAGTCCACCTTGTAGTCTTCCATCGCCGAGTACAGGTACTCCTCGACGGCGCTCGAAAGCCGGTGGATTTCGTCGATGAACAGCACCGCCCCGGCCTCAAGGTTGGAGAGCAGCCCCACCATGTCAGCGGGGCGTTCGAGCGCGGGACCCGAAGTGTGTTCGAGCCGGACGTTCATCTCGCGGGCGATGATGTGGGCCAGCGTGGTTTTCCCAAGTCCGGGGGGACCGTGGAACAGCACATGATCGACCGGCTCGCCGCGATTCATAGCGGCGGTTACGGCGATCTTGAGGCTGTGCATCAGGTTGTGCTGGCCGACATACTCGTCGAAGTTTCGTGGTCGGAGCTGGACGATGGTCTGTTCTTCAGAGTCGGCGCGCTCTCCGGCTACGAGACGCAGCCCGGCGTCCGCCGCCTGAGCCGCTTCGTCCCGTTGAGAGTCATCCCCGCCAAGGGTGACCTTTTGTCTCGCCACCGATTTCTACCTCTATGCCCGAGTTTTGGGGACTGCCGGAACCGCGTCGGATCGCATGTCCTCTCCTCTCCCGGCGGGAGGAAGGATTCGACCCCATCACCCTCTGAGAGAGGGGGTTGGAGAGGGTGAAGGCCGCTTCGCGAGGCGTCACCACGGGATCACCGACTACCCGGCTACTGCTTGCGCCTTGAAAATCTCTCTGATCAACTCTTCCGGCGTACCCGAAAGGGCGGGATTTGCCGAGAGAGCCTCGTCCACTTCGCGTTCCGCCTCCTGCTGCCGATAGCCAAGGTTGACCAACACCTCGATCGCGTCGTCCCTGCCCGAACCGGCGCCTATGGCGGGCTGAACCGGCGAGTCGTAACCCTCATCCCGGAGCATCGCCGTCTCGATCACCTTCCCTTTGAGCGTGGCGATCATCTTCTGTGCCCCGCGGGCGCCAATCCCGGGCATACGTTGAAGCACGCGGGCGTCCTCGGCCTCGATCGCCTGCGCGATCGTTGAAACCGAGAAGATCATCGCGGCCGCGGCACGGGCCGGACCAAGTCCCTCGACCTGGATCAACTGCTCGAAGAATGCGCGTTCGTGGCTGCGTTGAAACCCGACGAGCAGCGGCCGGGGCTGCCGGTCCGTGACGTGGTAGTAAATCTCAACGCCTAGCTCGTCGCCGACGTTGATCGGTCGAGCCGATAAAGCGCTGAACACGAACTGCGGCAGCATGACGGAGTAGCCAACCCCGCCGGCGTTAATCACGATGGTCGCCGACGCCCTGTCGATGCGATGGATTTTGCCTTCGAGATAGCTGATCAAATCTGTGGCCCCACTTCGCCGGTGGCGCTCTTCGCTGCCTGCCGGACCTTTGTCCGATCGCCGGTCAAACTGCGTTCGCCAGCGGACTGTCAGACATCATGGCATGGCAGATGGCGATGGAGAACGCATCGGCGACGTGTTCGTTGTCGAGATCGGCCAGCCTGAGGTGCGTTGCGACGGCACGCTGCACCTGCAACTTGTCCGCACGCCCGGAACCCGTAACCAGGTTCTTCGCCTGGGTCGGCTGGTAGTGGAACACCGGGATCCCGGCCTCGCCCGCAGCGAGGACGACCACGCCGCGTGCATGGCCCATGATGATCGCCGTTTTCAGGTTGCGGTAGCGGGAGTGGAGGTCCTCGACGGCCATGTGGTTCGGCGAGTGCTCTTCGAGCACTTCACGGATGTCTTGGTAGATCGCCTTGAGCCTGAACTCCAGCGAATCTGACGCCCTTGTCTTTGAAAACCCGCCTTCGACCGCTACGTGCGACCGTCCATTGGCGTCGATGACCCCGTACCCGGTGGTCACCAGTCCCGGATCGACGCCGATGATTCGCATGCGTGGGTGCCCTGATTGCAGGAAAAAGCTGGGATCGTGAGCAAATGCCGGACGCCGCGCAACTGGTTGCAGGTTCCCAACAAAGGTTCCCAGGTGCAGGTCCGAGGAAAATTGTCTGGCGCGGCGACGACGGACCCCGCAATATTCCCCTTTGCCCGCGCCGGGTGTCAACGCGCCGCCGTCGCTCGCTCCGCTATCATCCATCCTCACCGACGCATCGACGAACCGGAGTCATCCCGGACGCCGGTGACCAAGACCCCGGAGGGACGTTTTCCGATCCCCCGCGGAACGGTTTAAGGCAGTTAAAAGAACGATGGACGAACCTGAATCAATACTCGTGATCACGCCGCACCCGGACGACTCGGAGTCCGCTGCGGGCGGCACGATCGCAAAATGGTGCGCCGAGGGCAAAAAGGTGACCCTTGTCGTTTGCACGAACGGTGACAAAGGGACCAGCGACCGCTCCGTGGATCCGGCGGAACTTGCAGCGACGCGCGAGAAGGAGACGCTGGAGGCGGCGCGTGTGTATGGCCTCGCCGGGGTGGAGTTTTTGCGGTTTCCGGACCAGGGGCTTGAGGACACCGACGAGTTCCGCGAGCGGCTCGTGTGGCAGATCCGTACCCACAAACCTGACCTGCTGCTCTGCATCGACCCCGAGAGGAAGTACATAAGGCACCGCGACCACTACGTGTCCGGCAGAGTGGCGTTGGACGCCGCATTTCCCTATTCGCGTGACCACCTGGCCTACCCGGAGCACCTGAAACAGGGCGTGGATACACATAAGGTTGAAGAAATCTGGCTGTTCAGGCCCCAGGAACCTGACACCTATATCGATGTGACGGACCACTTCGAGACGCGCCAGAACGCCTTGCATTCACACTTCAGTCAGGTGGGGCCGCGCGATCCCGAACGCGATGACCGGTCCCGACAACGGTTGGCCGAGACGGGCAAAGAGATAGGCGTGCCCCTGGCCGAGTCGTTCAAACGAATCGAGATGTTCAGGTAAAGGCCGGCTTACGCCGTTCGACAACGATGCAACCCTTCTACACCGAACAACAAGAGTTGCTCAGGAGCACCGTTCGCGAGTTCGCCGCGAACGAGGTCGCTCCGTTTGCCGCTGAGGTGGACGCCGAAGAGAGGTTCCCGGCCCGTCAGATGGAGGGGTTGGCGAATCTTGGCCTTCTCGGGCTGAGTATCGACGAGGCGGCCGGTGGCGCCGGCGGCGGTTACCGCGATCTGATGGTGGTTCTGGAAGAGATCGGCGCTGTGTGCGGATCGACCAGCACCGTCCTCGCAACGCACATCTCGCTCTCGGCGCAGACCATCGCCCGGTTCGCCGACGACGATCAGCGCAAACGCTGGATCCCGGACATGGCTGCCGGGCGGCGGATTGGCGCTTTCGCCCTGACCGAGCCCGGCACCGGCTCTGACGCGCTGATGCTGTCCACGACCGCGGTGCAGGACGGCGACGACTACGTTGTGAACGGGACGAAGCACTTCATCACGAACGCCGAGGCGGCCGAGATATTTGTCGTCTTCGTTACCCATGACCGCGCCCTGCGTTATCGCGGGATAAGCGCGCTCGTGATCGAGCGGGATACCCCCGGGTTCTCCATCAACCCGCAGCACGGAAAGATGGGGATGCGCGGCTCCTCTACGGCCGAGTTGCTGTTCGAGGACTGTCGCGTGCCGGTGGCGAACCGCCTTGGCGAGGAGGGCGGTGGCTACTCAATCGCTCTCAAGACGCTGGACTCCAGCCGCGTCTCCATCGCAGCGCAGTGTGTCGGGCTGGCGCGGGGCGCACTTGATGCGGCCGTCGCTTACGCGACCCAGCGCGAGGCGTTTGGCGGCCCGATCTCGGACAAGCAGGCGGTCGCCTTCATGCTGGCGGACATGGCGACCGAGGTCGACGCAGCGCGTCTCATGACATATCGAGCCGCTTCACTCGTGGACGAGGGCCTGCCACATGGGGTCGAGTCTGCGATGGCGAAGTTATATGCGTCTGAAGCTGCGGGTCGCGTCGCACACAAGGCGCTGCAGGTTCACGGGGGCACCGGCTACTTCCGGCCGGCGGTGGTGGAGCGCATCTACCGTGACCAGCGCGTGACCGAGATTTACGAGGGGACATCGGAGATTCAGCGCCTGGTTATATCGAGAGCGCTGATCGAGGGCGCCACCCGCTGATACCTCGTAACCCTTGGGCACTCTCGGGAACTCCGGGTTCCACACAGGTCCAGACCGTCTACACACCCACGCCAAACCTGCAATTCTTGCGCAAGCGCAGATCCGGCGCGACACTTGGCACGTCATTTCGACATATACACACGAACGGTTGCGCCCACACGAAGCGCTGCGACCGTACGTAGCGCCCCGTATCCCGGGGCCTATCGACGGGGCACAGTCCCCGAATTCTTCAAAACTTCTCACATCCCATGATCTATAACGTCGCGGCTCTCCTCTCGGGAGAGGTCGGAGCCAAACGCGTCTACTCGATCGACGACGAAATCATCGCCTCCCCGGACGGCGAGTTTCACGGCATCTATGGCGTGGTGAAACTCATCCGCACGGATCGCGGGATATTCCTGGACGCAGAGGTCACAGCCGGGGCCGTTAGCGAATGCTCCCGGTGTCTGGAACCGGTTGGCCTGGTCCTTCAGACGGAACTCGAGGAAGAGTTTTTTCCCGTCAACGGGGACCTTGGCTCCGGATCCTCGCTCCTCAGGCAGAAAGTGGTCGAGGAAGAAGAGATCCCCGAATTCTGGATCGAAGAGTCGAACAATCTCGACGCTTCCGAAGCCGTCCGGCAGGCTCTTGTGTCCGTGATGCCGCTTGCGCCACTGTGTCGTGACGATTGCGCTGGCATCTGTCCGGAGTGCGGAAACAATCGCAATACAAACCCGTGTGACTGCGTGATCGGCTTTACCGATCCCAGATTCGCAGCTCTGCTTGACCTGAAGATCTAGGAGTCCACTTGTAACAGGGCCGTAACAAACCAACTACGCCGCGGACGTACCTTGCACCGCGGGATTGGTAAAACGAGACTCGTGTCTTGTGAACCGGCCCTCTGGAGAATCTAAAGAATGACCCCGCTTCCAAAGAAAAAACACTCACGAGCCAGGAAAGGTGGGCGAGCCGCCCATCACTTCCTGACACGTGGCGCCCTTTCGGTCTGCCAACAGTGCAGATCGGTGAAATTGCCGCACCGGGTTTGCCCGGTGTGCGGTTTCTACAACGGACGTTCCGTAGTGGACGTCGCGGATCCCGGAGTCGAGGTAGCCGAAGCCGGTCACGATCACTGACCGGGCCAAGGTCGCCGGTTGTGCGCACTACCGGCACGGCATGTAGCAGGAGCAAGCTTCACTGATGTCCCAAAGCACCCAGAAGAAGGTCGCCTACCTATTCCCCGGCCAGGGCTCGCAGAGCGTCGGGATGGGCAAAGACCTCTACGACGGGTCTCCCGCCGCAAGAGCGGTTTTTGAAGAGATCGACGAGACCCTTGGGCGGTCACTCACGTCGATCATGTTCGATGGCCCGCAGGAAGAGCTAACGAAGACCGAGAACGCTCAACCCGCCATCACAGCCGTCTCCTTGGCCGCATACAAGGCGTTGGAAGAGGCCAAGGGATGCTGCCCGGACATCGCCATGGTGGCGGGCCACAGCCTGGGTGAGTACAGCTCTCTCGCCGTCGCTGGCGCGCTCAGCGTCGCCGACACCGCCCGGCTTGTCGTAGAACGCGGACGTTTGATGCAGCATGCATGTGACGAGCGCCCCGGCGGGATGGCCGCCCTCCTCGGCGTTGACGAGATTGTCGTGGAAGAGATCTGCCGTGAGACCGGCACTTACATCTCCAACATCAACACCGACGACCAGATCATCGTGTCCGGGGACCACATGTCCCTCGCCAAGGCGATCGACCTCGCAGCTGCCAGAGGCGCACGCAAGTGTGTGCCCCTCCCCGTTGGCGGCGCCTTCCACTCCGGGCTGATGGAGCCCGCCCGCTCCGGTCTCCTGGAAGTCATAGACTCCCTTGACTGGCACGACCCAACCGTCCCGGTTATCGCTAACTGCGACGCCCGCCCCCTGACCACCGCAGCCGAGATCAAGGGCGAGTTGGGGATGCAGATCATGTCTTGCGTCCGCTGGTCCGATTCGATCCGGCACATGCTGAAGGGCGGGGTACGCGATTTCGTCGAGGTCGGTCAGGGACGTGTGCTCGCCGGCATGATGAAGCGAATCGACAGCGACGCCAGGATCTCGAATATCTCGGACATGGAGTCCGTAGTAGCGCTCGCCGGCTGAGAATCATTTCAGAGCGTCGAATTCCGAGGTTGTCTTGATCAGCGCTCCACGAGAGCCTGACAGCAGAGCCCGCGAAAATGCCCTGCCGGGTAACAATTTCGTGGGTGACGACGCGCCGGCGACGGACGCGGACCAGGAGGTCCTGTCTCCACGCACGCCGGGGCTCATCCACATGGAGCCGGACACCGAGTCGGAGCCCCCGGTACCTTCGGGACGCCGAGCGGCACGCGCTGCGGCCGTGCAGGCGCTCTATGAAGCGGAGAGTACGGGCCACCCGGCGCTGACGGCGCTTGACCGCGTGGCGGAACGTGACGGCCTCTCCGACGATCTTCGCAAGTTTGCGGCACGCCTTGTTGGGGTTGTCGAAACCAGTCGACTTGCCCTGGACGATCGCATCGCAAAACTTGCACCTGCACGGCCCATCGAAATGATCGACCCGGTCGTCCGGGCTATCCTTCGCCTCGCCATCGCAGAGTTGACTCTGGAAGATGACGACCCGACACCGCCGGCGGTAATCGTGAATGAATGTGTGGAGATTGCCCGGCTATACGGCTCAGAGTCGTCTCCCCGGTTTGTAAATGGAGTCCTCGGCACGGTGCTACGATGACTCGCCGTCGTAAGAAACGGCCAAACCTACTTGACCCAACGCCGGTCCAAGCCACTAGGATGGGCTGGGCGACCAGCGTCGATCGAACAAGTTGATACATCTAACGAGTCCCCTGTCACGGAGGTAACGAATGGCGACGGTTTTCGAGCGGGTGCGAGACATAGCGGCCGACAAACTCAGCGTGGAGCCGGATGACATCAAGCTGGAGTCGTCCTTCACCGAGGACCTCGAAGCTGATTCGCTCGACGTCGTCGAACTGATCATGGCGCTCGAGGAAGAGTTCGGGGGCGACGACACGCCGCTGGAAATTTCCGACGAAGACGCCGAAGGCCTGAACACGGTTCAGGACGTCGTGGACTACCTTGGAACCAAGGGCGTAGAAGACTAAATCGGAAGACCTGCCTCCGTTTCTCCGGGGCAATCGCACCGGGACGCGGGGAGACGCCGCCGCTGCGGCCGAGGCTCAGCATGACCGAACCGCCGACCGGTCCGGAACGCGCGACCTCAGACGTCCATATTGATGGCGACGCGTCATCGCGTAGTCCTTCGCAGCGTGAGCAGTCCGTCGCTGACATCGCCGCCGCTGTACGCGTTTGTACCCTGTGCGGCCTGTCCGGAACCCGGACCAACGCTGTGCCGGGCGAAGGATCGCCATCACCGTCGATAATGTTCATAGGCGAGGGGCCGGGCTCCAACGAAGACCAGCAGGGCCGGCCTTTCGTCGGTCGGGCTGGCAAGTTGCTGGATGAACTGCTCGGCGTCGTGCCCCTCTTGTGCTCGGACGTGTACATCACGAACGTGGTGAAGTGCAGGCCGCCGGAGAATCGCGACCCGACTCCGGACGAGGTTCGAGCTTGCTGGCCGTATCTGGAGTCTCAGATAAGAACCCTGAGGCCGCGCGTCATCGCCACGCTTGGGCGCCACGCGATGAACCGCTTCTTGCCGGAAGCTCGCATCTCGGACGCACACGGCCGCATTACGCGATGGCGGGACATCGTCATCTTTCCGCTCTACCACCCCGCCGCGGCGCTTCGGTCAACCTCACTCCGGCAGACGCTGGAGGCCGATATGAGACGGATCCCGGAAGCCGTGCTCAGGTCGCTTTCTTTGGACTCGAGGGACTCTGTGGGGTCGGCGGATTCCCACGACTCCGGGCACGCCGTACCCGCCTCCCCAGGTACCTCGCCCGGCGCCAACACCTCCGCGGACCCGGGACCGGCGCTGCACGGGGAATCTCCCGGGGAGGAAGGCCCCGCTCAAAGACCTCTGTTCTAATTGCCCGGATCAGGTGGGTACGTGGCCCGATTTGGAGCGAGTGTTTCCCGGTCGCTGGAGATGTGGTTATGCGGATGGCGGCCGATCCGAGCAGATTGGCGCCTGATATCGCCCCGACATCCCGCACAATAGGATGAACTACTGACCGCCTTTTTGAAATGGTCGAACGGCTCCGTGATTCTCGGTGATCCGAAACCGATACGGGACTTGCCGTACACCAAACGTGACTTAGGAGCTATATGCCCAACGAATCGCTGAAAGTCATCCCGCTGGGCGGGCTTGGCGAAGTCGGCAAGAACATGATGGTCCTCGAGACCGACGAGGATATCGTCGTGATCGACGCCGGGGTCCTGTTCCCGGAAGATGACATGCCCGGAATCGACATCGTCGTGCCGAATGTCGAATACCTTGTGGAGAATCTCGATCGCGTAAGGGCGATCCTGATCACGCACGGCCACGAGGACCACATCGGCGCATTGCCGCACATCCTGGGCTCGGTTCCGGTGCCGATATATGCGCCGCCGATGGCCGCTGCGTTAATCCGAAACAAGTTGCGGGAGCGGGGCCGTCTGCGCGAATCGGAGCTGATAACGATCGGCTCTGGTGAGCGGATCAAGTTCGGGAACACGTTCGAGGCCGAATGGTTTGACGTGTGTCACAGCATCCCGGACGCGATGGGCATCGCCCTCCGCACTCCGCTAGGCACTGTCGTCCACACGGGTGACTTCCGGCTGGACAACGATCCCACCGTCGGCGAGCCGACAGACTTCGCGAAGATGGCGGAGATCGCCGCCGACGGCGTTTTCCTTCTCATGGCCGACTCCACGTACGCGGAGAACGAGGGCTATTCAGGCTCGGACAGGGAAGTGGCGCAGACGCTTCACGACGTGATCGGCGGTGCGGAGGGCAGGGTGCTGGTGGCCAGCTTCGCGTCCCAGATCGCTCGCGTGCAGATGATCGCCGATGCGGCCGTCGCACACGGCAGACGACTGGCCGTCGTCGGCAGGAGCATGATCAATAACATCAAGATTGCCCGCGAACTCGGCCACCTGAACATCCGTGAAGACACGATGATCGATGCCCGCGGCGCTCTCGGGCTCCCGGCCAATCGTGTCGTGTACATGAGCACGGGGGCGCAGGGAGAGCCGCAGTCTGCTCTCGCTCGCATGGCGGCAGGGACGCACAACGACGTCGACATCCGGAACGGTGACACGATCATCATCTCCGCCACGCCGATCCCCGGAAACGAGACCGCGGTCAGCAACCTGATCAATGACCTCGTGGAACAGGGCGCGAAGGTCGTCACACACAACACACGAAACGTCCACGTACACGGACACGCCGCGCGGGAAGAGCTGCGGGCGGTCCACAACCTGCTTCAGCCACGGCACTTCGTACCGATCCACGGTGAGTATCGGATGCTCAAGGCGCACGTCGACCTTGCGATCGATCACGGGGTACACGAAGAGGACGCGTTTCTGCTTACCGACGGCGACATTCTCCGGCTGACCGATGACGGCGGTGAGGTGGTCGGCGAAATCCCGGCCGGGCACGTGTTCATCCACGGTCACGGCGTATGGGACGAGCATGGAAACGTGATCGTGGAACGACGGTTGCTCGCCAGCGAAGGCTTTGTTGTCGTGATACTTGGCCGCGACTCGAGCGGTCGCGTCTCGGGCCGTCCGAAGATCGTGTCGAGCGGTTTCGTTCACTACGCGGAAGCGGATCGCCTTTTTGAAGATGCGGTCAACGAGTTGAACTCTGTTCTTGACCGTGATTCCGCCACATCCATACAGTGGAGTGAGGTCGAAGCTACCGTCAAAAAGACCGTGGGCAGATTCTTCACACAGCGCACGCGGCGACGGCCGACGATCATTCCGGTCGCGTTCGAGGTCTGACCTGCGTACCCGTGTGGCTTCCGATCTTCATGCGGGTAGGGCGACGCAACCGATCATGACGCGCCGCCGGGGTCCTGGGCCCGCGACGGGAAACCCGCGACCGAACCGAGGAGGCGTTGGATGCTGGCGGCAAGTATGCAGTCCATAGGATCACTCACGCGCCAACTGGCCGGGAATGCCTACGCGCTTGCGGTTACCGCTGCCGGATTGATTGGCGCGAGCGCTTACGCGCGTTCCGTGACGGTCATCGTCGCCGTCACCGCCATTCTCGGCGCGCTGTTTTACGACGATCTTCGATTTCACCTCGGCTGGTCGGTGATCCCGCTATTCGCCTGGTTCGCCGCCGCCGTGTTCATCCTGAATATCGCGCCGCGAACACTCGCGACATACTGGCGATACGCCGTTGCGGCCACACTCCTTGGCCTGGCTATCGTCGGCGTTCTCGGGGCTCTTCAGGCGTCGAGCGATTTCACGTTCAATCCGACCATCAATGAGTCACAGGGTGGCAGCTTCGGAAACGCCATCGCTCGCTGGCCGGCGGAGTGGGCGGGAACCGGCGGCACCTCCAGCCAGATCACATTTGCCTTCATCCGTGTCGTCGCTCTAGTCGTCCTGGCCGGAGTGATCATCCGGCCGCGGCAAGCTTTAATTGGCCTTCGGATGGCCGGCGCGGGGCTTGTGGTCGCCGGCGTCCTCATAGTGGCTGCGGGTAGTGGGTTAATGACGCGGTTGTCAGCGTGGCGAGCGGCCCGCACCGCCCGGCGGTTGACGGCTGAGGAGCTGATGAACGGAGCGGCCTCGATGGGTACGGAGGCTGACCTGATCGAGCGCCCGTCGTTTGTCACTGACGGGCGCGAGCCGCCCTTGAGGGGAATCGATCAGACCGAACTCATGGACGATGTCATCGACGCGGACGCGCTCGTGGATCCCTACACGAGGACCGTCATCGCCGATGTCGAGTCCCCGATCGACGACGACTCTGACGAACATGGCATGGGCCTTGATGGACTGGACGGCCTGCCCGTTCCCGTCGGCGGGATCTTGCCGCCGTTCCTGCATGTGCCGCCTTTCGCTTGGCCGCTCCCGAACATCGATATTCTGAAGATCGCTCCGGTCGGCGGCGTTCCCGAGTCCGAGATCGAGGCCACGTCCGAGTTGATAGTTGAGACCCTGGCCGAGCACGGTATCGAGGTTTCGATTGGCGACGTCAGGGTTGGTCCGCGGGTGACTATGTATGGCATCGTGCCCGGCTGGGGCAAGGGCCGTGGCTCGCGACGGGTCGCATCAGAGGTGGCGGGCGGCCCGGAAACGGTCACATCCGGGCACCAGCGCGTCAGGGTGGACACGATCCTGGCGCGGGAGAAAGACCTGGCTCTTGCGCTGGCGTCCCCGAGTCTGCGTTTTGAGGCGCCGGTTCCCGGGGCGTCACTGGTAGGCATTGAGGTACCTAACTCCCGGCCATCCCCGGTCACGCTGCGCACGGTTATCGAGTCCACCGCATACGAGGAGTTCGTGTCCGAAGCGCCGTTGCCGATTCCACTCGGCGTCGGAAGTGGCGGCGAAAAAATTGTGATGGACCTGACGCGTATGCCGCACCTGCTGGTGGCGGGCGCGACGGGGTCCGGCAAGAGCGTGTGCATGAACGCGATCGCCACGGGCCTGCTCATGAGCCGCACCCCCGAGCAAGTACGCATCGTCATGATCGATCCCAAGCGTGTCGAGCTGACGCCTTACACGGGTGTGCCGCACCTGTATGCGCCCCCGGTTGTGGAGCCTGACATCGCTGTAGGCGTCCTGAAAGCGCTCGTAGAGGAGATGACGGACCGCTTCAAAGTCCTTGAGCGCGCAGGCGTCCGCAACATCGTCGCCTACAACGACCAGGCGGCCACTAAGATGCCTTATCTCGTCATCATGGTGGACGAGTTGGCGGACCTGATGTTGACGTCAGCTTCTGAGGTGGAGCGTCTCCTCTGCCGTCTCGCGCAACTTGGACGCGCAACAGGCATCCATCTGGTTGTTGCGACCCAGCGGCCGTCCGTCGACGTGGTTACGGGCCTGATAAAGGCCAACTTCCCGAGCCGGATCTCGTTCAGCGTCACCTCGCAGATCGATTCCCGGACCATCATCGACGGCCCCGGCGCTGAGAAGCTGCTTGGCAAGGGTGACATGCTGTTTCTGCCGATAGACCGGCCAAAGCCGCTTCGTATTCAGGGGGCCTTCCTTAGCGACCCCGAAGTCTCCGCGGTGGTTGATTTCTGGAAGGGCGTGAAGGGCCCCCGGCTCCCTACAATCGAGCCGCTAACGGCTTCGGCCGATACGGGCGATTTTGGCGACGGCGGTCACGACGGCGATTCCCTGTTTGAGCGCGCAAGCGAGATGGCGGGCGCACACAAGACACTTTCCGTGTCACTGCTCCAGCGCAGACTGCGTATCGGCTACCCCCGCGCCGCCCGGCTGATGGACGAGCTGGAAGAGGCCGGAGTGGTCGGCGTCGGAGAGCCCGGCAAGCCGCGTCCGGTCCTTTAGGTAGACGTCGGAGTGGCTCGCATGGGAGGGGCAGATAGCCCCTTCCCGTCCACCCGAAGGGTGGTAGTCCCCACCCGCTGTAGGTGACGTTTCCAATACTTGTTTCATAAAAGCGCGGTAATCTTTCCCAGAGGCCGCGCTTGACCAACATCACTCCACTCTTCCCCGGGCAAAATTCTCCCGACGATCCTGAACCTCACGAGCTAGACCTCGAAGGCGTTCGGACGTCTTGTCTTGCCTGTGGCGGATCGCTGGTGGACAGCCCTACGTACGACCGGTACCTGGTCTGCCCGCGCTGCCGATTTCACTACACGATGTCCGCCCGGCGACGTGTCGAGATGCTCGCAGACTCCGGAACCTTCCGTGAGACTTCGCGCTGGATCCGGTCGCTGGACCCGCTGTCCTTCTCGGCCCGGGTCACCTACCGCGAGCGATTGCTCCAGGATCAGGATCGCACGGGACTGACCGAGGCCGTAGTGACAGGCGTTTGCACGATAGGCGGGACGCCGGCGGTCTTGGTAGTCCTGGACTTCGGTTTCCTCGGCGGTAGCATGGGCCTCGTGGTCGGCGAAAAGGTCGCCCTCGCCCTTCAACTGGCGGCGCGCAAACGGTATCCCGCCGTCGCCGTCATCAACAGTGGGGGCGCTCGAATACAGGAGGGCGTCCTCTCCTTGATGCAGATGGCGAAGACGATCGTCGCCGCCAACGAGATGCATGAACGCGGCGTTCCCCTCGTCTCGGTACTGGGCGACCCGGCGACCGGGCAGGTATACGCCTCGTTCGGGACCCAGGCGGATCTGATCTTCGCCGAACCAGGCGCTCATGTGGGGTTCGCCCCGTTCCGCGCCGTCAAGGAACATTCCGGAGCCTCGTTGACTGTGGGCCAGCACACCGGCGAGGTCCACTTCCGGCACGGGATGCTCGACGGGGTGGTCGATCGCGAGCGGATCAAGCACGTTGTTTCCACCACTCTTGAACTGCTGAGGCCGGAGTTCCGGCTCGCCAAGCGTCGCCGGGGTCGCCCGCCTCGCACCCGTCCACGCCGGATGGAGGCGTGGGAGATGGTGCGGCTCGCCCGTCATGAGGGCCGTCCCACGTCGCGTCACTATATAGACCAGGTTTTCGCCAACCTCGTTGAGCTCCACGGTGATCGCCAGTACGCAGACGCGTCCGAGGTGATTACAGGCATTGCACGGCTGGCGGGCCAGTCAGTGATCGTCATCGGGCAGGAGAAAGCTCCCCCGAGCGGAATGATCTCGTCGTCGGAGGACGACGCACCGAGGGACCTTTCCCCCAGCGGTTCGATCACCCCCGAAGGTTTCGGTAAAGCGCGCCGCGCCATTCTTTTCGCCGCCCGGTTTAATTTGCCGATCGTGACCCTCGTAGATACACCGGGTCCCGCACTTGACCTTGAGGCCTGGGAGCGCGGTCAGGCGCACGCGATTTCGCAGAGTATTTCAACCCTTTTGGGCGTCGAGGTTCCGACCATCGCCGTCGTAATCGGCGAGGGTGGCAGCGAGGCCGCGCTCGCTTTTGCCGTCACCGACCGCGTCCTGATGCTCCAGAACGCCATCTACACGCCGATATCGCCGGAGCGTGCCGCCATAGCGGAGTTGCGGGATTCCGCCGCGGCCGAGCAAGTGGTCGGAGCGCTGCGCCTGACCTCTATCGACTGCCGGCGGATGGGCATCGTGGACGACATCGTGCGAGAGCCGGACGGCGGCGCCCACCGCGATCCGCTGGAGGCGTCACGACTGCTAAAACGGGCGTTAATGGTCGAGATCACGGAGATGGTGGAACGACACCGCGGAACTCTTGTGCGCCGCCGCCAAAAAAAATACCGGAATATCGGCGAGTCCGGCCGTCCGTTCAGGTCAGCCCTGAGGCGTGAGATGAATGTGTGGCGCAGGGCGTTGGGCGCCAGCGTTCGGGCGTTGCGGGCTGGGCAGGACGAAGATGACGACCGAGCGGCCAGCCGGAACATTATCGGGTAAGGTCGACTACCAGCTCGCACAAGGGCGGATCGCAATGCGTCTCTGCAACGGCGTCACGCGTTCTCCCATCCGTCAGTCCCAAGAAGATGGGAATCCAGGAAACACTCGAATTGGCGACACGTTGAGCGTTCAAAGCGCGTCAGGGATGCCAGACGTCAGACCGGACGCATGGCAGGTGGCCCACCTGTGCGGCTCTCGCTTGTCCCAACGAGACGCGAGGAGGGCGGCGCCACCCGCGCGACGCCGCCCCCTCAACCACGCCCGTGC
>JAQBUX010000038.1 GCA_027623795.1 Chloroflexota bacterium | reverse complement strand
TCGGTAGCGGTCTGCACGGCGGTGTCAAATCCGACCGTAAAGTCGGTGCCGGCCACGTCGTTGTCGATCGTTTTCGGGATGCCGACAACGGGGAGTCCTCGCTCCTGCGCCGCCATCGCAATACCCATCGAGCTGTTCCCGCCGACGACGATCAAACAGTCGATCTCGTGGCCGCGCGCCGTATCGATGGCGAGCTGGGCGGTTTCGTCGTCGTGGAACGGGTTGTAACCGGAGCAGCCGAGGATGGAACCGCCGCGGTCCAAAATGTCTATCGTGTTTTCGAGGGTGAGTTCCCGGGTACGGTTCTCCGTCATGCCCCGGAAGCCGTCCTCAAGCCCGAGGACGGTTGCGCCGCGATGGGAAGCGTGGCGGACGACCGCGCGGATTACGGCGTTAAGCCCCGGGCAGTCCCCGCCGCAAGTCATGATTCCAAGTCGCATCTGGGTGACCGTTAGCTCACAGGCAATTCATCAGTACGTGGTTTCGACGCAACGCGCGCCGCAGACCGCGTACGAATAGAAACGCCCGCTATCCGGCGACCTCCGCCATCACCTTGTCCATCGCGTTGATCGCTATGTTTACGTCTTCGCTATCGATTCCATAGTGCGGGACCATGCGGAGGTCGGAGTCGCCGCCGTTTATCAGGACGCCCTCGGCCTTTAGCCGGGCAGCGATCTCGTTGCCCTTGTGCATCGGAACGCCGAATCGAACGATGTTGGTCTCGACACTTGCGAGATCGATAACTATGCCGGGCATCTCGGCGAGTGCGTTGCCGATCTTGCGGGCGTTTGCGTGGTCGTCAGCCATTCGGTCGACCATCGTGTCCAAAGCCACGATGCCCGCGGCGGCGATGACGCCCACCTGGCGCATCCCTGCTCCGAGCATCTTGCGCCAGCGGCGGGCCTCTACGATCACATCCGCGTCGCCGGCGAGGATCCCACCGATGGGACACGCCAGCCCTTTGGAAAGGCAGAATCCTATCGTGTCCACCTCCGTTGCCAGGGCGGCCACCGGTATCTCCAGCGCAACCGCGGCGTTGAATATCCGGGCGCCATCCACGTGCACGCGCAGCCCGTGCTCGCGCCCCGCATCGGCCATCGTCTTGATTTCTTCCGGAGTGAGAGCGGTGCCGCCGGCCACGTTCTGAGTGTTCTCGAGGCAGAGAAGGGAAACGGGCGCCTTGTGGTGGTCCCGCGGCGCGGCGGCCTGCCGGATCGCATCCGCGTCCATCGTCCCGCGCTTGTTCATGGCGATCGGGATGATTACGACGCCGCCAAGGGCGGACGCTCCGCCCGCCTCAGCATTGAGGATGTGGCTCTTTGTGCCGACAAGAATCGTGTCACCACGCCCGGCCTGCGCAAGAATTGCGACCAGGTTGCTCTGGGTCCCGGAGGTGACGAATACCGCGGCCTCCTTGCCGAGCATCTCGGCGGCCTTCGCCTCGAGGGCGTTGGTGGTCGGGTCGTCCCCGTACACGTCGTCGCCAAGCTCGGCCTCGTACATGGCCTTGCGCATCTCGGGGCTGGGGTGACTGACGGTGTCACTTCGAAGATCGACGCGGATCATTTTTGGGGGTCCTCGGTCTTGTTGCTCGGAACTTCCGGGAATCGCGGGCCGTCGCAAGGCGTACCCTGAGATGCGGCGTAATAAAACAGTACGGAAACGCCGGTCATTCTAGCAGCGCGGCTGCGGCACGCTCCGGACCGCAATCTGCCTGCGCAAGAGAGTCATAACCCGTTGCCGATGAGCCAGACAGCCATAAGTTATGAGGTCGACGGCGACCAGGTCGATGGCGTCGTCGCACTGCCGTCTCCGGGCGAGGCGCCGCATCCCGGCGTGGTTGTTTGCCATCCTCATCCGCTGTTCGGTGGCGACATGAACTCGACCGTCGTGGTCGCCGTCTGCGCTGCGCTGGCCGAGCGAGGGATTGCGTCTCTCAGGTTTAACTTCCGCAAGGGCGCCGACACGGAATCTCTCAACGCCATGTCGGCGCGTGATGTCGAGATGGCCCTCCGGTTGCTGGACGGGTGGGAGCTGGTGAATAGCGTGAGGTTGGGTGTCGCCGGTTACTCGTTCGGCGCTGCCGCCATTGCTCGGGCCTCCGCCGGGCTCGAATCGGCGCGGACTATGGCCTTTGTCGCGCCGCCGGTCACCGCCGTTCGCGGTTCTACGCTGGGCGACGACGAGCGGCCGCTCTATTTCCTCGTCGGCGGACAGGACAGGCTTGTCGACCCCGAGGAGCTTTCCGACGCGGTATCGGGAATGCGGATTCCGGCCACGTTCGAGACGCTGGACGGCGCCGATCACATGCTGGGTGGCCGTGAACATGAGGTCGGCGAACGCGTCGCCAATTTTCTTGCGGGGGTCCTGCTCGCCGGGCCGGGCAGGTGAGGCCGGTGGCGAGCCAGGAACCTGACCCGGACGTACATATACTTCTATGAGACAAAACCCTTCCGGCAACCGGCGGCAACTGGATTCAACCGATATCTCCCCCCGGGCTCCGCTCTTTTGGCCCACTTGAAAACAATCTGGTTATCATCCGAGGCGACCCGTTCTGGCCATGAGTAATACCTTGGAACATAGGGAACATGGCGAGCATCACGCCAGCGGCGAGTCGTCTGGACGGGACCTGTCGTCCACGCCGATCGCCGCTGATCACGCCTCGGCGCAGACCGACGTAACGCCCGCTCCTTCGCGGTCTGACAGTCACGGCGGTTCGACATGGCGCGCCTTCCGGGATCCGCTCATCATCGGCATCCTGATCGCTGCGCTGGTCGCCGATCAGGTGACGAAGCAGATCGTCCTCAACTCCCTCGGCCCGGGAACGTCGTGGCCGGACGACGGGTTTTTCCGGTTCACTTTTGTGCGAAACGACGGGACGGCGTTCGGATTTTTCCAGGGCAACGGCACGATCCTGACCTTCGTATCGGTCGGCGCCGTTGCCCTGATCATCTACTTTTACCGCGAGGCGGCGATGGCGTCGTGGTTCACCCGCTCCGCACTCGGACTGCAACTCGGGGGGGCGGCCGGCAACCTGATCGACCGGTTCCGCCACGGATACGTGGTGGACTTCATCGATGTCGGACCGTGGCCGATATTCAACATCGCAGACTCCGCGATCATCACCGGAATCGTCGGACTCGTCGCTTACTTCACGCTTCTGGGTGGTCGTGACCAGCAGATTCGCGCAGGTCACGCCACGGGCGACGCGGAAGCCGGTGCATCCGGCACGTTGGACATGCCGCAGCCCGTCCTTCCGACGGACGAGCCGCCGGTCGTCGGGACCGCCGTGCGACCCGAGTCCCGGGACTGATCTCCGTGCCGACCGCGCGGTTCAAATTCGAAGGCCCCGGCGAGAAACGCCGACTTGACGTCTGCGTCGCAGACGGCGTTCCCGATATCAGCAGAAGCACAGCCCAACGTCTCGTACGCGAAGGCGCTGTGGCCGTTAACGGCGCGATCGAAATGCGTCCGTCACACGCAGTAACTCCCGGCGCCGAGATCCGCGTGGAACTGCCCGCGCCCCCGGGCGATACGGAGTTGCTGGCATCGCACCAGCAGTTCGAGATCGCATGGGAGGACGGCCATCTACTCATCGTCGACAAGCCGTCTGGACTCTCCGTGCACCCCGGCCCGGGGCACGAGTCGGACACGCTGGTGAACGGACTTCTGGCCCGGTTCCCGGAAATCCGGGGAGTCGGCGAACACGACCGACCCGGCATCGTCCATCGGCTTGATCGGGACACGTCCGGCCTGATGCTCGTCGCACGAACAGGCAGGGCGCACGCCCTTCTGACCGAGGCGATTCGCGAGCGACGTGTTCGAAGGCACTACACGGCCCTCGTACGAGGAGGCCCAGAGACTGACGCCGGTGTGATCGACGCCCCGCTCGGACGCGACCCGCACAACCGGCAGCGACAGGCCATCGTTGAGGACGGACGCGAGGCGCGGACCCGGTTCAGTGTGCTGGAGCGGCTTTCTCGTACGACCTTGCTTGGTGTCGAGCTCGAGACCGGTCGCACGCACCAGATTCGGATACACCTGTCGTCTATCGGGCACCCGGTCTGCGGAGACGCGGTCTACGGACGGGCGGCGAAAGGCCCCGGCGGGCTTGGTCGCCAGTTCCTGCACGCGTCCGGTCTGTCGTTCACCCACCCGGTGTCCGGAGAAGAGATTCAGTTGGAGTCACCCCTGCCGGAAGACCTTCAAAGTTCACTCGACGCAGCGCGGCGCGAGTAGGCATCGTCGGGTGATACGATTTCCGGCCTTATGAGCGATAAATCCACTCCCGGCCCCGTACGCGTCCGTTACGCCCCCAGCCCGACCGGTGATCCACACGTCGGCAACCTGCGCACCGCCCTTCTGAACTGGGTGTTCGCCCGGCACGCCGGGGGCCAGTTCATCGTGCGTATCGAGGACACCGACCGGGAACGGATGGTCGACGGCGCAGAAGGGCGAATACTTGAGGCGTTGGAGTGGCTTGGCCTCGACTGGGACGAGGGTCCGGGCGTCGGCGGTCCGCACGCGCCGTACGTGCAGTCGGAACGTAAGGAGCTCGGGAAGTACGCTGACGCGGCACAGATCTTGATCGACAACGGCCACGCGTACGAATGCACCTGCACTCCCGAGCGTCTGGAGCAACTGAGAGAGCGCCAGCGAGCCGAGAAGAAGCCGACCGGGTACGACAGTTACTGCCGCAACAAGTCGCACGAGGAGCGTGAGGCAGACAAATCACAGGGCCTGTCCGCTGTTGTGCGGTTCAAAGTGCCGCTTGAAGGGGAGGTCGTGTTCAACGATCGGCTCCGCGGGCCGGTATCGTTCGACCCGTCGCTACTGCAGGATTTCGTCATCCTGAAGTCTGACGGCTTTCCGACGTACCACCTCGCCCACATTGTCGACGACCACGAAATGGAGATAACCCACGTTCTCCGCTCCGAGGAGTGGATATCGTCCACCCCCCGGCACGTGATGATGTACGAGGGCTTCGGCTGGGAGCCGCCGGTGTTCGTCCACCTTTCCATCCTGCTCGGGCCGGACCGAGGGAAGCTGTCCAAGCGACACGGTGCGACGGCTTTGCTCGACTATCGCGATCAGGGGTATTTGGCCGACACGCTGTTCAATTTTCTCGCCCTGCTCGGCTGGTCTCCCGGCGACGATGACGAGGTGATGAGCCGGGCTGAGATCGTCGAGAAGTTCTCGCTCGACGGCTTGAATGCGGCGCCTTCGATATTCGATCTGACCAAGTTGCAGTGGATGAACGGCGTATACCTGCGAAAGTTGCCGGTCGATGCGCTTGCCGGAATGCTGGCGCCGGCCCTCGAAGCGCCGGACGGTCTGCCGGCGGAGATTTCACGACCGATCGATCGCGACTACCTGGCGAGCCTTGTACCACTTGTGCACGAGCGGCTGAAGGTTATCGACCACGAGGAGGTGGCCGACATGCTCGGTTTCTTCTTCCAGGCCGAGATAGAGGTCGACCCGGCTGAGCTGGTGCAGAAGGGTATGGACGAGGCGACGACGGCTTCGGCGCTGAAGTCAGCGGCGGCGGTGATCGAGTCGGCAGAACCGTATGAGCCGGATGCGCTGGAAGAGCGATTCCGCGCCCTGTGCGCGGAGCTTGAGTTGAAGCCCGGGCAGTTATTCGGCGCACTGCGCGTGGCGCTGACGGCTCGGCGTGTAGCCCCGCCCCTTTTCGACACGATGGTTGCAATCGGTCGCGAACGATCCGCCGAGCGGGTCAGGAGCGCCGCTGCGTTGTTGTCAGCCGCGGGAACGCGTGATTAGCCGATCGCGTAGCTACCAACTTGACCATTTCATGTCTTGCTGCCTAAGCTATCAGGCAACTCCCCGTAAAAAGCGGGCGGGTATCACACGCATCTGAAGCACACGAGGTCCAATTTGCCGGAAGTACGAGTTTCTGAGGGCGAGAGTTTTGAAAGCATGCTGCGCCGCTTCACCAAGCGCGTCCAGCAGGAAGGGACTCTGTCCGAGATTCGCCGCCGACAGCATTTCGAGCCTCCGACTAACCTGCGCAAGAAGAAGGCCGCGGCCAAGCGCCGCAAGAGCCTGAAAGCCCAGCGCAAGAACATGTAGTTCCGCTGCTTCACGCAGCGTAACCAAATGGAAGAGCCGGTTTTTGACCGGCTCTTTTTTTGTCGGCTCGACGAGATCATTCCTCAGAATCCCATTGGCCCAACCTGGCAGGTTCCACAGGGCTCCGGGGTCGGTTACGCTTTTCCGATGAACTTCGGCATCCTCGTCTTCCCCGGCACATGGAGCGACCGCGACTGCGGTTACGCCCTGGAGTCTCTCGGTCAGGATATCGAGTATGTGTGGCACGCCGAAACCGATGTCGATCGGTTCGACGCTCTGGTCGTGCCCGGCGGTTTTTCGTACGGCGACTATCTCAGGGCGGGCGCGATCGCCCGGTTCGCCCCCGTGATGGAGTCTGTCACGCGCTTCGCCGAGGACGGCCGCGGTGTGATCGGCATCTGCAACGGCTTCCAGATCCTTTGCGAGGCGGGACTTTTGCCTGGTGCGCTGATCCGCAACGACCACCTTGAGTTCAGGTGCTCGTGGACCGATCTTCGGGTCGAGAACGACACAACCATGTTCAGCCACCTGGCCAGCACCGGAGACCTGCTGAACGTGCCGATCTCGCACGGGGAAGGCAGCTACCAGGCGGACGAGGACACGCTGGACGAGCTCGAGACCAGCGGGCGCATCGTGTTTCGTTACGCCGGCCCGGGCGGTGAGGTCACTCCAGAGTGGAATCCGAACGGCTCGGCGCACAACATCGCGGGAATCATGAACGCGGCCGGGAACGTGCTCGGCATGATGCCGCACCCGGAACGGGCCTGCGATTCATTGATCGGCGGCGAGGACGGGGCGACGATCTTCCGGTCAATGTTCACCGAGATTCCGGTCTTGCGTTAGTCTGCCGGGCGGTACCGTCGCCGCCAATTGGTCCTGCATCCGAAGTGGGACGATCCGCATCGAACGCAGCCGGTGACCTTTTTCACCAGTCCAGTCCATCGATAGCCCGAGGCCGAACGTTTAATGACCATGGAATCCCCGCTCCGGGTACTCAGCACCCCCTGGTGCCCATACTGCCGTATCTTGAAGCGGTTCCTTGATGACCGCAGCATCCCGTACGAAGAGTTCGATATCGAGAGCGACGAGGCGGCCATGGCGGAGATCAACGGCCTGCAAAGTGGTGGCCGGACGGTTCCGACGGTCGTGTACCCGGACGGGACGCACGACGTGAACCCGAGCGGGGCACGTCTTCTCGAAAGGCTCGGCATCGCAGCCTGACCACCGCGCCCTGAGGCCCTCGAAGGGCCCCCGAGTGGCAATCTGCGCGAACACAACGTGCATGTTGATCGGCGAGGGCGGATAGTCATCGGCCCCTACGGTGTCGTGGTGTGCGTCGAGGCGCGGAAAGAAGTCAAGCGCCCCCGAACAACCGCGCCCCGAGGCGCTCGAACCATCCGATGCGCCACCGATTCGTCGTCTGGAACGGTGTGACGCGCTCCCGGTCGTGAGATGCATGTCGACGAAATTCGCCATTCGTCGCACGCGCCATCACCTCCGTGCCTGAGCCCACGGAGGTGATGACGCCCTACCGATATGAAGCGGAGCAGTTTCGGCTGATTAGTAGAGGTCGGAAGGGAGTGCTTCGAACTCGCGTCCCGAAGCCTGGCCGGACTTTGCAACGATCGAACCCACACGTTGGAGAATCCGAGCTGGCCAGAACAGGCCGGCGCGAGCGCGTGCAACATCACGGCTTGACCCTGTCAGTTCCATAGTCCGATCAAAGATCCGGAATGCGGCGACGGCGCCAAGTAGGTAGAGAAAAGCGGTGGCGGCTGCGAATGTGAAGATGAACATGTGGGTAATTTAGATCGCCAAAGATTATCGGGACCGTGGGCAAAGATGACTTTAGGTGTGTACGTCCGACCCAAACACGCGAGAGCCGCGACCGGATGCATACTCCGCCCAATCGGTCGTCGGACATTCGCCGCCACGAAACCGTTGACTCCCCGTATCGAGATATGTATTGTGAACGCTCGTTCACTTAAATGAATGGTTATTCACCATTCCCAATGTGGCTGCAGTGATGGAGTCAGACTTTGTCCCCCCGGATGAGTGAAGCGCATACCGAGGCGCGTCGCACACAGATAATCGATGCCGCCCGGGCCTGTTTTCTTGAGCGCGGCTTTCACGCAACTACCATCCAGGACATCAGCATGAGGGCCGGGCTGAGCACCGGTGCGCCTTACCGCTACTTCGATGGCAAAGACGACATCGTCGCGGCCATGTGCGCTGAGTCGTTGGAACGAAACCGTCAGCGATTCGGGGCGCTTGATATTACGGCTGCGTCCCGCGTCATATTTGAGGAACTGGCGTCTGTTTACTTTGCGGCGGCGCACGAACCTGGTGCGGAGGACACGGCCCGGCTAACCCTTCAGGTGTGGGAGGAAAGCATCCGATCCGATCGTGCCGGCGAGGTGTTACGGGCTGACTTCAAGATGATCCAAACCCATCTGGCGGATATCGTCGCCAGAGCCCAATCGCGTGGCGAAATAGATGGCGATCTTGACCCATCAAGCGTGGCCCAGACGATGGTTTCTCTCGTGCTGGGGTTGATCGTCCTGCGTGCTGCAAACGTTCCCGTAAACGTCGGGACCTACGAGGACGCGACGCGGGCACTTGTAACCGGGCGGCTGTGGACAAGCGCACAGATCGAAGAGACCCCGGCGGAATGCCCGGTCTGACCTCATAGAAATCCTGGGGAGGATTAGACAGATGACGCTATCACCGGGGTCGCTTGCAAGTGTGAGTGGCCGACATCCCTGGTGGACACTGCTGGGCTGGGTTCTCGTCCTGGTCGGGGCTTTCGCCCTCGTCAGTACGCTTGTTGCGGACGCCCTGGACGGCGAAGACGGGCCAACGCAGATACTTGAGTTTGAGCGGGCTCGGATCCTCGTCAATGAACGTTTTGGTCCGCTCGATGAGTCAGACGAAGACGCCGGCCCGACCGGCCCCGATGCCGGCGGCCGCTCGACGTTGACCGAGTTCGTGCTGGTCACCTCTGACTCTGCATTGCCGGGCGAGGCTGCGTTCACAGCGCGCGTCGCCGAGTTCAACGACGCCCTGAATGCTGCCCAAACCGAAGCGGGGGTGCAGGTCCTGGTCGGCAACTTTGGGGACTACGAAAACGAAGTCTCCGAAGATGGCACGACGCTGCTCGCCACCGTTCAGGTCTTCGCGTCCGAAGAGGACGAGATCGCTGTCCTGACAGACGTCACCGAGGAGTTCACGAAAGACGGATTCGAGTTCTTCATGCTCGGCGACGCCAGTGTGAACCGGACATTTAGCGAGCTTGCCGAGAGTGACCTCGCCACCGGCGAGACGATCGGTATCGGCATCGCGATCATCATCCTAGCGCTGGTGTTCGGCGCGGTTGTGGCGGCATTCATCCCGATAATCCTGGCGATCGTGGCTGTGTTCACGGCGATCGGCCTAACGGGGATCATCGGCCAGTTTGTCGAGCTGAACGAGTTCGTCCCGAACATCATCACGATGATGGGACTGGCCGTCGGTATCGATTACTCGCTCTTCATCCTTTCCAGATACCGGGAGGAACGGGCGA
Organism: Chloroflexota bacterium; assembly: GCA_027623795.1. Classification (GTDB taxonomy): domain Bacteria; phylum Chloroflexota; class Dehalococcoidia; order Lucifugimonadales; family Lucifugimonadaceae. The sequence continues at coordinate 5,994 of JAQBUX010000038.1, read as the reverse complement.
AGGGCCTTGACCGTCAAGCGGCGATCGACGCGTCAGGCCGGACCGCCGGGCGGGCGGTGTTCTTCAGTGGAGTGACCGTCGTACTGGCCCTGCTCGGCATGCTGCTCATACCGGAACGGACGTTCCAGGCGTTCGGCGTCGGGGCTATCACAGTTGTTTTTGTCGCCGTGCTGATCAGCATGACGCTTTTGCCGGCGCTGATCGGTATCCTGGGCGACCGAGTCAACAGCGTGCGAGCGCCGATGCTTCTGACGTTCGGCATGTTTGCCATCGGCATCGCAATCCTTGCGTTTACCGTTGGGCTTGGCCCGAACGTCATTCTGGTGTCGTTCGGTGTGATGCTCATCTTGACCATCTTGACCATCGCACGCCGGTTCAGCAGTGGGCGAATGTCGTTCGGGCTCGGCGAGCCGGCCGGCCATGCATCCGACACTCCCGGCGGCTTCTGGAACACGATCACGATCAACGTGATGAAACGACCGTTCGTCAGTATGACGGCGGCGACCGTGTTCCTGCTGGTCCTGGCGTTCTTCTTTCTGGAACTCGAAAAGGGCACGAGCGGAATCTCGATCCTCCCCGACAGTGAACCCACAAAGCAGGCCTTCAACCTGCTCGACGACAAGTTCGGGTTCGGAAACGACGCGCCCGTTCTGGTGGTGATCGACGGCGATATCGATTCACCGGCGATTTCATCGGCCATCGCCACATTGAAGGGGTTGCTGACCGCAGACGAGGGCCTGCACGATCCCGTGGTGCGCAGCGAACCAAGTGTCGATCTGGCAAGCCTTGAGGCGAAAATCCCAGGCGACCCGTCAAACCAGATCTCGTTGACCACCATCCGGCGCATACGGAATGACTACATCCCTCAAGCGTTCGAAGGTGTTCCGGAGTCCGCGTACAACGCCTACGTCGGTGGCGACTCTGCGGAGGTAGTGGACGCAGTCAAGATCACCGACGAGTACATGCCGATCGTTTTCGCAGCGGTCCTCAGCCTCAGCTTCATTTTATTGCTGTTCGCGTTCCGCTCGATCACGGTATCGATCGCTTCGATCATCATGAACCTCCTGTCCGTTGGCGCGGCTTACGGGTTGGTCGTACTGGTGTTCCAGAAAGGATTCTTGATCGACCTGTTCGGTTTTGAGCAGGTGGACCAGGTGGAGTTCTGGTTACCGCTGTTCATGTTCAGCATCCTGTTCGGGTTGTCGATGGACTACCACGTATTCATGCTGAGCCGGATCAAGGAGCGGTACGACGAGACGGGCGACGCCGCTGAGTCGGTGGCGTTCGGACTGCGCACTACGGCGAGCATCATCACGGGTGCAGCGCTCATCATGGTGGCCGTGTTCGGCGGGTTCGCCCTCGGGGAGATCGCGTTCTTCCAGTCGATGGGCTTCGGTCTGGGCGCAGCGGTCCTGCTCGACGCTACGGTAGTCCGGTCTCTGCTCGTCCCGAGCGTGATGCGAGTGCTAGGCGATAAGGCCTGGTATCTCCCGGGCTGGCTGAACTGGCTGCCAAACATCTCCATCGAGGGGACCATGCCGGCGGTGAAATCGGACTCAGTCGTCGGAGAAGCTGCGTCCGTCGGTGCGGACGACTAGACGACAGGCAACTCACTCCAAATATAGGGCGGCTTCGCCTGGCGAGGCCGCCCTATATTTGCGTTCGGAGATGGCAGATTTGGCGGGGGGAATCCAACGCGCAAGTGTGATCGAATCGGATATCTGTCATGTCAACGAGTCGGGAAAGGCCCTCGTTCACCAAATCAAGCGGTTCCTGGATTCCCTCCTGCGAGGGAATGACTGCGAAGATGCGCTGGTGGGGCTGCCCGGGTCGTGTCTGACCCAGGGAATAACTGCAGGAAGCTCTGCAGATCCATCAGGGAACGTCAAATCTGATCTCGGTCGGTATATCGAGTCGTCCAGTTGGGCCAGCGGTGCCATCGGGGAACTCGGACGCGATACCGATGGTCAAATCGACCAGGTTGAACGTTGCTTCCTGACCGCGTAGATCGTTGATCTTCTCCACCATTCCCTGGCCAAGGTACTGCCTCACGGTGATCCACTTCTTGTCATCGTGAGCCAGGCGAGAAATCGACTCCGCGACTTCCGGTTTCTGCAACGCGTCGGTCCCATACGTGATCCCGCCATCGAATGTGCTTCCGACATGAAGCGCCAGATGCGTTCGATTCCACACCAGGAATCGAATATCGATGTATGAATCCGGCGCTTCCAATGATTTTGTAAGAACCTGTTCGTCCGTAACCATGGTCGCCATCTCTACAAAGCCGCGGTCTTTCACGAAATTCGAGGCCCACCCGTAGAGCATCTCCGTCCCAGGCGTTACGAATTGCCCCGGTTCAGCCGTCAGTTCGCCGCCCTTTGAACCCACGAACCGTTTCTTGATTCGAATGAACAAGTACGTGGGAAAGCTGAACGCGAGGACAAGAATTACATACGTGGCTACAAAAGCGGCGACCAGGAACACGACCTTGGGAAGCGCATCAAGTTCGTCGACTCGATCAATCAGGGTTGTTAGTGCCGCCGCCATGGTCGACAGAGCGGCGAATAGCACCCATATCAAGCCTTTCAATCCCAGGGCGTTGGCGAAGCGTTCCGCATTGTTCTTTTGCATGACCTGCAGTCTACTTTTACGCACCGGGTCCCACTGAGCACGACTCGTCTCCGACCACATGGAGCGCGCCGCTGATCACCCCCCGAACCACAACCGTTCCGCGGTACCGCCCAGGATCGACTCCCGCTCCCCCGCCGTGAGATCGAGACCTTCCTGGAAAAGCCGGAGGTGGTCGGAGTATGTGACCCTCGGGCACCACAGCTCCGTCGGGAAGTCGGAGCCCCAGACACATCGATCAGGGCCGTACGCTTCGACAAACATGCGAAGCGGCTCGTGCATGTCGGCGAACGGGTAACGCTCCGCTGAGCCGGTCGGCAAGAAGGTCAACTTTGCGTGGAGGTTGGGGCGACGCGCCAGCTCAACTACGGCGGCCACGGTCGCTTCAAAATTCGGACCCCGTGTCAGAGACAGGCAGTGGTCCAGGACGACGTTGAGGCCCGGGAAGTCGTCCAGCAGGTGCGCAAGCTGATCCGCAACACCGAGCGGGACGAGAGCATTGATGACGATGCCCAGCTCTTGCGCCTGCTGCCACAACGCGCGAACGCCGGGGTGGTCCAGCGTGCCGTCGGCGGCTGGCACCGAGCGCATCCCTTTAACGTTCGATCGCTCGACCAGCGCATACATGATCTCGGGGCTGTGGACGTTGTCAGGGTCCAGTGTGCAGACGCCCGCGGCCCAATCAGACGCACCGGCGGCGGTGTCGCGCGTGAATCGGTTGTCCCACCGGTAATAGGTGGAGGTCTGAATCAGGCAGGCGCGGTCGACTCCGGCACGGGCCATCTCCTCGCGAAGGTGGTCCGGATCGCCTGTCCCCGGCGGTGGACCGTAAGGGTCCTCGATGGTCGGGTATCGCGTCTTGTCCGGGCTGTAGATATGGGCGTGCGTGTCAATAATCATGATTTATCGGCGGAAGGATAGCAGCCGGGCTCCGGGAACCGGTGGCGGGCGACAAATGGCGACATCGTGCTGCGCTAGCATACGCCGCCATCTGCAATCGACCAGCCGCCAGTGATCGGAACACTGATGAAGATCGAAGCCATCGAGACCCTCTTATTCCACACGTGGTTCGTGGTTCGCGTGCATACGGAGGAGGGCGTCAGCGGAATCGGTCAAACGGCCTTCTGGGGCTACGCCGACGCTTCCGAACGCGTCGTCGACGCCTTCCGGGACCTGTTGATCGGCGAGGACCCGTTGCGCATCGAACACCACTGGCAGCGAATGTTCCGCTCAGCGCCGTTTCGGGGTGGCGCGCTGTCGGGCGCCGTATCGGCGGTCGACATGGCGTTGTGGGACATCGCCGGCAAACGTCTCGACGTCCCCGCGTACCAGTTGATGGGCGGCAGGCAGCGGGACCGCATCCGGCTTCATCTGTTGCTCAAGGGCAAGACTCGCGACGAATGGGTGGCGGCAGCGGCAGCCGCCCGCGACGAGGGATTCACGGCCGTTAAGTTCGATCCCCTGCCGGAAGATTTCCAGAACATGTCGCACGGCCGGATGATCCAGGAGGTCGTGGATAACGTGGCCGCGGTCCGGGAGGAGGTCGGATGGGACGTAGACATTCTCGCCGAGATCCACCGGAAGCTTGGGCCGGGCGAAGCAGTGGCGCTGGCGGGCGAGTTGGAGCGGTTCCGGCTGTACCTGTACGAGGACGCAATCCTCCACGATAGCGAGGATTCATGGGCCGAGATCGCGGCAAAGATCAGGATCCCGATGGGGACGGGCGAACGCAACCACACCATCTACGAGTTTCGGGAGCTGCTTTCAAAGGGCGCCGTCCAGTTTGTGCGGCCGGACATCGGGCTCGCAGGGGGGTTGACTCACTGCAAGAAGATCGCGACCGTCGCCGAGTCGTTCCACGCACAGGTGGTGATGCACAACTACCTCAGCCCCCTCCTCACGGCGGCCAGCGTTCAGCTGTACGCAGCAATCCCGAACGCCGGAACGCTGGAGTACGACGCCCGCGACACGGAGCGACCGGGGAGCGAGATGCTGTTGCAACCGTTGGAGAAGGACGGCGGTTACCTCCTGACGCCGGACCGTCCCGGGCTAGGCGTCGAGCTCGATGATCGCATCGTCGCGAAATATCCGTTCCACAGGCAGAAGGAGACCCCGTCCTACCGAACGGACGGGTCGTACTACACGCGGTAGGCCGGCGGCATGCGGGTCGCGCGTGGGGGCGTGTCCTGAGCTTGTCGAGGGATTCGGAGGTGGGTCGCGACGGCTGCCGATCGCACGGCGTATAACCACCCCCAATCCCCTCCTATATGAGGGGGCTTTTCGCTAGCCAGAGGACATCGTCGTTTCTCGAACCGGCGTTGACCCATTGCCGCGGCGCGTGTTGACAAGCAGGACGAGCGCGGCCAACACCATCCCTACGGCGACTACCGACACGAAGCCCTTATACCCGTCGTACCCGGGCGCGGCGATGATCGCCACGCCCCCGAGCACGCTTCCGAGCATGCTGCCCGCCGGGCCCATGGCGCTGTTGACGAATATCGCCGCGCCCAACCGATCCCCTGAGTGCTGATAGATCAGCGCCGTCATACCGGTCTGGGCGACACCCATTAGCAGTCCGTACACGAAGAAGAACCCGGCCGTCGCCGCGGGCGACGGGGTCACCCACACGAAGCCGATTAGCGTCGCGCCTGTCAACATGATCGCGAGGACGGTCGACCGCATCACCCCGAATCGGGCCAGGATCGGCCCGCCGACGAACGCCGCCTGCATGAACCCGAACGGACCGACAAAGAACATGGGGGCGATCCATCCATCTTTGCCCGGATGGAGGTCGAGGAAAAATGCGGCGAGAAAGCCAAACACCACGCCGAACATGATCTGCGACACGAGCCGCATGCCGATCACCGTGCGGACGACCGGCATCCCCAGGGTCCGCCCGGCTTCGGCCAGCCGACTTCGATAAGAGAAATTCGTCGGAACGCCGGGAAGCGCTGGCAATCCGAAGGCCACGAACGCGGCGGCAAACGCAGCGACCGCACCGTACAGCACCATGGCGACCTGCCAGTCTGACAGCGCGGCAACGCCCCTCAGCCCGGGGGCGAGCAAGCCCGGCCCCGAAGCCATCGCCCCGATCACAAGTCCCGTACGGACGACACGCGTTTTCGGGTCCGACCACGCGCGCGCCACAGCGGCAAGCGTACCCGCCAGCACAATCCCGGCCGCGGTCCCGGCCAGCATCCGAATGAGGAGCAGCACGGCAAAATCGTCGGTGAATCCGGAGGCCACGGAGGCGGCGGCAACCAGCCCCAACGCGATGACCAGGACTCGTCGTATTCCGAGCTGCCCGATCATAGGCGCAAGCGCGAGCGCCGAAGCAACACCGCCAAGATAAGTTGCCGTGCCGAG
>JAQBUX010000037.1 GCA_027623795.1 Chloroflexota bacterium | reverse complement strand
CGAGGGATCGGCCGTCGGCGCCAGCGTTGTCCTTCGCGTACTGCGTCAACTCGTTAAGAATCCTGCGGCCGTTGGCTGAATACTGGACGCCGGAGCGCTCGAAATCGAGCAGCGTGGCGCCGATGTACCAGCCCCGGTCGCGCTCTCCGACGAGCGCGTCCTTCGGAATATGGACATCCTCAAATATCGTCTGGTTGAAGTGATGGTCACCCGCCATGTTGACGATGGGCCGGACATCGATCCCGGGTGTCCGCATGTCAGCGACAAAGAAGCTGATCCCGCGATGCTTTGGCGCGTCCTGGTTCGTCCGGCCGAGGAAGAAGATCCAATCGGCCCGGTGCGCCTGCGAGGTCCAGATCTTGCTGCCGTTCACCACCCAGCCGTCGTCGGCCTCGTCAACCCGGAGCTGCAGCGACGCCAGGTCGGAACCCGAGAGTCCGGTTCAGAATAGCCCTGGCACCATTCAACCTCGCCACGGGCGACGGGCGGTAACAGCGTCCTCCGTTGCTCCTCAGAGCCGTGAATCATCAGCGTCGGACCGAGCATTTTGATCGCCGATCCGTCGATGCCGGGGCAGCGGGCGTACGCCATCTCTTCGTTGAAAACAACCTGTTTCATGAACGACGCGCCGGCCCCGCCATACTCGGCCGGCCACGCGAGCGTCAGCCAGCCCTTGTCGGCCAGCTTTCGACGCATGTCGAGCGTAAACCGCCAGCCTTCTTCACTGTCTTCGTTGATGCCGTTCCACTCGTCCGGGAGTTGTGTGCCAAGCCAGTCACGGACTTCGCCCCGGAACTCCTCTTCTTCGGTAGTAAAGGCGTATCTCATCAAACCCTCCGGGGTCCGAAACGTGAGCGACTAACGACCGGATTGCGATCGTTACCCGGTTGTCTCACGGTCGCGGAAATGACCGGCGAACGCGCAGGTCGCTTACGACTAACCGCGAGGCAGTCCGAGGCCGCGGGTGGCGATGATGTTCTTTTGAATCTCTGTGGTGCCGGCAAAGATCGTGTAGGCCACGACCGACATCTGCATCTGCGGGTATTTCCCATCGATCGGAGCGAACTCTGATCCCGGACCCAGCATGCCGTACATTCCTGCGAGCTCGGTCCCGAACCGCGCCAGTTTCTGGGTCAGTTGCGTGCCGAGCACCTTTGCGGCCGAGGCCTCTTTGTTCGGGATCTGGCCCACCGACTGCATCCAGGCGACCTCGTACGCGACGAGCCGGGCGCACTCTATGTCGACGTCAAGTTCTGCGAACTTGCGCCGGATCTCCGGGTCCTCTGCCAGCGGACGGCCGTCTGGCCCGTCGGTGCTCTTTGCAAACGCCAGGAGCTCTTCAAATGTGCGCCTGCCGCCGGCAGGGTACTGGACGCCGGATCGCTCGAAATCGAGCAGGGTGGCGGCGATATACCAGCCGCGGTCCCGCTCACCGATCAGCGCGTCCTTCGGGATGTGGACATCCTCAAATATGGTCTGGTTGAAGTGGTGCTCGCCGGCCATGTTGACGATCGGCCGGACCTCAATCCCCGGCGCGTGACGGTCAGCGACGAAGAAGCTGATGCCGCGGTGCTTGGGGGCGTCCGGGTTTGTGCGGCCGAGGAAAAATATCCAGTCAGCGCGATGGGCCTGCGAGGTCCAGATCTTGGAGCCGTTCACGACCCAGCCGTCGTCAGTTTCCTCTACCTTCAACTGGAGCGACGCGAGGTCTGATCCAGAGTCAGGCTCTGAGTAGCCCTGGCACCACTGCACTTCGCCTCGCCCGATCGGCGGCAAGAGCCGGCGCTTCTGCTCCTCCGTACCGTGCACCATGAGTGTTGGGCCAAGCATCTTGATGCCGAACCCGTCGATGCCCGGAGCCTGGAGGCGTGTCATCTCTTCGCTGAAGACGACCTGCTTCATGAACGACGCGCCCTGGCCGCCGTACTCGGTCGGCCACGCAAGCGTCAGCCAGCCTTTTTCGGCCAGCTTTTTGCGCATCTCAAGGTTGAACGCCCAGCCTTCATCCGTACTCTCGTCACCGCCGTCCCAGCCGTCCGGAAGTTGCTCTGTGAGCCACTCACGAACCTCCAGACGAAAAGCTTCTTCGTCGGCGGTGAACGTGTACCTCATGAACGACTCTTCCTCTCGTACCGGTGTCCCGTTTGCCGGACTGTGTATGGGCCAACAGCCAGACAGGACACGGTCTTTACGATGCCCGGCACGTTATGCATTCCGTCGCTTACCAGATTGCCGAGAGTCGGCAGATCATCTGCCTCAGCGATAGCAATTATGTCGTAAGGGCCTGTAACCACGTCGACGCTTTTCATCTCTGAGACGGAGCGGAGCGCTGCACTAACTTCGGTCGTCTTTCCGACGACGGTTTCGATCAATATGTATGCCCTTGTGGTCATCAGGCGCCTTTCGTGCTGCTCTGCGACGGTTGATCACGTGTCAGCATGGTCAGCGTTGCTGCCTGATCAGCCCTCAATCACGCTCCGAAAACGTGTTGCGGCAAGTTCGCGTCATGGTATGACCGCCCCAGAGAGGTGTCAACGCGAAACGCCGCATCCCGTAACACGAAGAATGCGGCGTTTTGGTGATCTATCGGGCGTGTCGACCGCCTTCAGATCAGCCTGAGATTGAACACGGGTTAAAACGCGATTTCGTTTCCATGGCTCGGACCTGACAGATTTTGTGGCGGCCGGGGCGAAGGCCGCAAAGCCGGCGGCACGTACGGTACGTAACCACGCGAGATTTCGTCACGATCGGCAATGGCGCGGGTTGCGCGGTCCGGCGGCGACGGAGTTCGTTCTGACGATAGACCGTTACGGAACGACGGCTGTTGCGGCGCGGATGAACGCACGGCGTAGACCGGCGTCGGTTGTCGCTCAACTGCCGGCCTCGTGTATCGGAATCCCGCCTGTTCAGCGATTAAGGACAGCAGCGTGCCGGACGCCCCGCGGGGCCGGTATACGCCGGTTTCCCACTCACTGACGGTCTGCTGGCGGACGCCAAGGTAGTTGGCGAAAACGCTTTGAGATACATCAAGGAAGAGCCGGAGCGCTCGAATACTGTCGGCGTCCCAGCGGTTTCTCGGTTGGCCAGTTTGTCGCATTTCCATATGACATACGGTAAACAGGCCGGGCGTGCTCTCCCTAGCGAATATCGCGACCTGTTCCCGTAGAAATTATGGAATCGTGACCAGATCGCGATCGCCGGAGGAGCGTCAAAGCGTCAACAGGGGTTTGAAGTCTTCATCGGAGTCGAATGGCCCTACGATCGCCAGCACGAGTTTGTTCTCATCGATGAGACGGTTTGCCACCGCCGCCAGCTGGTCGATATCGACGGCGTCGTACTCTGCGATTACTTCATCCACGGACTTGACCTCGCCAAGGAGAAGCTCCTGTGAGCCGATCGATCCGGCCACGGATCGGCTCTCTTCCATCCGCATCAAGATCCGGCCTTTGGTGAGCTTCTTGGACTTCTCAAACTCGTCTTTGGTCACGCCCTTGCGAAGTTTCACCACTTCGTCGATGACGACTTTGATCGCTTCCGTAGCCCGTGCGGGGTCCACCCCGGACGAGATCTGGAACGATCCGGAGTCCTTGTAATGCGCCGGACCGGCGTGAATCGAGTAGGCGAGTCCGCGCTTCTCGCGCACCTCTTCGAACAAGCGACTGCTCATCGATCCGCCGAATATCGTGGAAAGCAGTCGGAGCGCGTAGCGGTCGTCGTCGTCCGCCGAGATTCCGTGCAGACCCAGCGACAGGTGCACCTGCTCCGTCTCTCGATGCTGGACGCGCAGGCTCGGCCCACTCAGGTTGTCTATGAACGGAAACAACGGCGCCGGGGTTCCGTCGTGAAAATCACCCATCAACTCCGCAACATCCGCGGCGACGCGATCGTGAGACAACGCTCCCGCGACCGAAATTACGGTATTGGAGGCGACGTACTGGGTGCGCAGGTACTTTTTGAGAGACTCGGTGCTGACCGCACCAACGGACTCGACGCTACCCGCGATGTCACGTCCGAGTGGCTGATTCGGAAACAGAAGGTCGTCCATCATCATGTCCACGGTCCCTTCAGGGGAGTCGTGGGTGGCCCTGATCTCCTCGAAGACGACTTTTTTTTCTTTTTCGATGTCCTCTTCCCTGAATAGCGGATTCCTGACCATGTCAATCAGGACGTCAAGGCCGTCGTGATAGTTGGGGAGTGCGATCTTGCACCAGTAGCCCGTGGCCTCCCGGTCCGTGTAGGCGTTCAAGATTCCGCCGACGCCTTCGATGGTCTCTGATATTTCACGAGGAGTCGGACGCTTCGTCGTGCCCTTGAACAGCAGATGCTCAAAAAGATGCGAGGAGCCGGCGAGCTCATCGGTTTCGTAGCGCGAGCCCGCGCCGAAAAGCAGCTGGATGCTCACTGCTCCGGTGTGCGGCATCGTGCTCGTGAGAACTCGTACCCCGGAGTCGAGGACAGTCCGTTCAAATGGCGGCTGGATAGATCCGGCTTCTGTCATCAAGACTCCCGTCCCGGGTTGCCGCGGCCATTCGACGGCCCACAATTCTGGGCGTCATCTCCGCGACAACCGACGATATCTAACGGTAGGGCCGGGCGGGACGCGGGTCAATGGACGACCGCCTATGCGGAATCACGGAGGGTACTTCCGGACACGTCCGTGTGACGTCAGGGCTCGTAGAACGTGAACGTAGTTATGTCGGCCCGCAATGCCCGAATTTCGGTGCCAGCACCCGCTTTCTGCCGACTCGTGCGCCCTTAAACTCGAACGTCATGCAATCATCGTTCCTGAACGAGCAGGGGCCGGGCGCGAACGCGCCTGTGACCAGAGCGCGCTCTGATCCATCACGGCGCGTCACGATTTTGTTGGGCGCACTGGTCCTGATTCTCGCCCTCGGGTTACGGCTTTACGGCATCGACTGGGACGATGGCGGCCTGTTCCATCCCGACGAGCGCGCGATCCTGATGCAGACGCAGCAGCTCGAGTTTCCAGGCCCCGGGGAGTTCGGTGACCTGCTCTCGGCCGAGGACAGCCCTCTCAACCCGGGCTGGTTCAATTACGGGAGTCTGCCGCTCTACAGCCTGCGGACCCTGCAAGCCGCGGCGTCACCCGTGACGGACTGGGACCTCTTCGACCTCCGAATTCCCGGGCGTGTGATGTCGTCGTTGGCCGATACGGTCACCGTGTTCCTTGTGTTCGTGATCGGAGCGCGCTGGTACGGCCGCAAGGTCGGGCTGCTCGCTTCGGTACTTACGGCTCTGGCCGTGATCCACATCCAGCTGAGCCATTTCTTTGCCGTCGACACGATCCTCGCCATGTTCATCGTGGCGACGATCATGGTTCTTGTCCGCGTGGCCCATACAGGTCGTCGCTGCGATGCCGCGTTGGCCGGAGTCTTGTTCGGTCTTGCCGTGGCGACCAAGGCGTCCGCCGCTCCGCTGGCGCTTGCCATCGTCGCGGCGCATTTTATTTCCGCATTCTCCGAATCCGGCGACCGGTTCACTCTTGCATCGTGGAGCCGCGAACGTCTGCGGCTCTTCATCGTCGGCGGGTTGACCACTGCGGTGGCCGCATTCGCTGCTCTGGTCGTCGCCCAGCCCTACATGTTCCTGGACTTTGGACAGTTCTGGACCGACGTGACGCGTGAAAGCGAAATGGTGCGTCGCATCGTGGACTTTCCGTACACCCGTCAGTACGTCGACACGCCCAGCTACGTCTACCAGGGATGGCAACTCGGCATGTGGGGCCTTGGGCCGGTCCTTGGCCTCGCGGTCTGGGGTGGGCTTGCCGCGGGGGTGGTCGCAGCCTGGCGCTCGCGCCTCAAGGTGGACCTGGTCGTCCTGGCGTGGGTGATCCCGTACATCGCGATCGTCGGCTGGTTCGACGTCAAGTTCATGCGCTACATGCTGCCGGTCACGCCCTTTCTGATGCTTTTCGCCGGGCGGGCGACCTGGTGGATTGTCGACGTCGTCCGGAGATTCCCGGGACTCCAGAGAGCGGCGGCGCCGCTGATCGTTGGCCTCCTGATCGTGTTCACCGCGCACTACACGCTCGCGTTCGAGTCGATCTACGCCAAAGCGCACCCGGCGAATGAGGCGTCCGATTGGATTGCCGCCAACGCCGCCCCCGGGTCCACGATCCTCAAGGAGCACTGGGACGAAGGACTACCAGAGCTGTATCGCTACGATGTGAAGGAGCTGCCGCTTTACGACCACGACGACCGGTCCAAGCTGGACACGGTCGCCGGAATGCTGTCAGAGGCCGATTACATGGTCGTTTTCAGCAACCGGCTCTACGGGACGATCCCACGTCTCCCGGACCGGTACCCGATCACATCGGCGTACTACCGGCAACTGTTCTCAGGCGATCTCGGCTACGAGCTGGTATTCACCGACGACCGGTCGACGTCTTTTCTAGGGGTCGGCTACGACGCAGACCGGTTCGCCCGTGTCGGTCTTCCCACGCCGGACGGATTTACCGAGCCGGGCGGAGTAAACCTGTCGTTTGGCTGGGCGGACGAGAGTTTCACGGTGTACGACCACTCCCGGCCCATGGTGTTCCAAAACACAGGCCGGCAGTCCCCGGAAGACATCGAGACCGCGATCCTCCAGCAAGTGCAGCCGGTTGAGCGCAAAGTCGGACTTTTACTTACCGAGGACGAGCGGGCCATACAGGTGGCGAACGGAACGTTTGCCGACATCGTCGATCTGGGACCGGACACTGCGGGATGGTCCTGGATCATCTGGCTGCTGGCCATACAGGGCCTTGGCCTCGTGGCGTTACCGATCGGCTACGTGTTGTTTCGTCCGTTCCCGAACCGTGGATATCTGTTGCACAAGCCGCTCGGGCTTCTGCTGGTGGCGTTCGTCGCCTGGTTCATGGCGAGCGTGGGCATCGCAGACTTCAGCCGCGGTTCTGTCGTGCTCGCGATCGCCATCTGGACCGTGGTCGGCGCAGCGGTCGGCTGGCCTCTCCGGGCGGAAATCACCGGGTTCCTTCGCACGCGCTGGCGGATGGTGTTCGGCATGGAAGCGCTGTTCCTCGTCGCCTTCCTTGCGTTCCTGGCGATACGTGCCGCAAACCCGGACCTGTGGCATCCGTTCCGCGGCGGCGAGAAGCCAATGGACTTCGCGTACCTGAACGCCGTGACGCGATCGACCGTCATGCCGCCTTACGATCCCTGGTTCGCCGGCGGGTACCTGAACTACTACTACTTCGGCCAGTTCATCGTGGCGACGATGATCCGGCTGACCGGAATCGTCCCTTCCGTCGCCTACAACCTCGCCGTTCCAATGCTGTTCGCAATGACGGTCGGCGGCGCTTTTACGGTGGTCCATGGGCTTGTAGAGCGCGCGCAGTTGCGGCCGGGCATGGTGCGAACCGGGGCAAAGTCCGCCGCCGTCGCCGGGCTCATCGGGGCGTTGTTCGTAACCGTGATCGGGAACATCGACGGACTGTCCCAGGTACTGGCGGGGACCAACCGCGTGGTGTTCGACAACCAGCCGTTCGGGGAGTTCGACTTCTGGGGCAGTTCGCGGATGTTCGCCCCGGACTCCGGCGGTAACGAGATCACGGAGTTCCCGTTCTTCTCGTTCCTGTTCGCCGATCTCCACGCCCACATGATCGCGATCCCGTTCGCCTTGCTGACCCTGGGTCTGGGAGTCGCCGCGTTCCTGCGCGTGACCTCGTCGCCGAGAGGCACGCCTGCGGTAACGATCGCGGGTTTGGCGGCACTGGGTCTGAGCGTGGGGGCGCTGCGGATCATCAATGCGTGGGACTTCCCGACGGCGCTCGGACTGGCTGCGATCGCTGTGTTCGCCGGGGAAATGTTGTCACGACGCGGGAGCACACAGGCTCGCCTCGGCCGGGGCGCGATAAAAGTGATGTTTGTCGCAGCGTTGAGCTACGTGCTGTTCCTGCCCTTCCACGAACGATATGAAGTCGAGGCCGGGCTGGACCGAAACGAGATATTGAGTCCGCTCTGGCGATACATCTCCATCTATTCGATCTTCCTGCTCGGCGTCGCCGCCTACCTCGCGGTGGAAATTCGAAGGGTGATCCGAACGGGCGAGGTGTCCGATTCGGCGCCCGCATGGCTTCGGAAAGCACCCGTTAATGTCGGTCTAGCCATCGTTCTGTTTACGGCGATTTTGACCGTCGTCGTCGCAACCGGTCAGGCGACACTGGCGTTCACGTTGTCCGGCGCCGCGATGCTTGTGGCCGTATGGCTCTTCGCCCTGAGACGACGGGTGGCTGACCGGATGGAGCTCGGGATTGCTACCGCGATCGCGGCCGTGGCCCTCGGCCTCGGGGCGTTTCCGGAGTTGTTCAGCGTGAAGGACGACATCGTCCGCCAGAACACGGTGTTCAAGTTCTACCTGCAGGCCTGGGTGCTGTTTGGCGTCGCGAGCGCCTACCTGCTCTGGCGACTCTGGGCGATGGGGGCGCCGGCATTCTCGCCCGATTCCTGGCTCACCTGGCCACGGGCCCGTGCAGCCGGTGTCGGAACGTTCGCCCTCATGATGGCGGCCGTACTGATCTACCCGGTGATGGCGACACCGGTGCGGCTGAGTGACCGATTCAACACGACGGACTCGGGCATCGATGGCGCCGAATTCCTGAGCGACGCGGTGTACTTCGACAAAGAAGGCCCTCTCACGCTAAGCCATGATCTTGCCGCGATCGAGTGGATCGGACGGAACATCGAAGGCTCTCCCACGATCGTCGAGGGACTGTCCGAGTTGTACAGGTGGGGCAATCGGATATCTGTGTATACCGGTCTGCCGGCGGTTATCGGATGGGACTGGCACCAGCGTCAGCAACGGCCGGAGTACGCAGATGTCGTGACCGAGCGCCGGTTCGAGGTCGATAACTTCTATGGCACGCGGAACGCCAACCAGGCCGTTGATTTACTCCGCAAGTACGATGTGAAGTACGTTTACGTCGGCGAGTTGGAGCGCACCCACTATCTGGATGCCGGGATCGCCAAGTTTGACGAAATGTCGCTGCTTGGTCTCACCGCTGTGTATCGCGAAGGACCGGTCGTTATTTACGAATACCGAGACCCCGCGACTCCCGTCGCTGGCGGGTAGATTTATCACGCGGCCGCAAGAACCCCGATAGACCCCCAAGAAGACCCAGGAACCCATGACGATCTTCAGACCCAACCCGAAGCGCACCGGATTTCAGGTGCTTATCGCCTCCGTGGTGATGAGCGCAGCGCTTGGCATTTACAGCCTTCTTCAGGGGGAGTTTGGAGACACGGACGGGAAAATCCTCCTGTCTGCGTTGGCGGTCGCCGCCGCAAGTGTGCTGACGCTCGCTAACGGAATCGCCCTCGAACGCGGCGGAGACACAAGGATCCCGTCGGCAGCTATCGTCGTTTCCATCGCCGGGTTTGCTTTACTGATCGTCGTGATCTGGGGTGACTTCGATCGCGAGAACTTCGCCAAAGCAGCAGCAAGTCTTGTTTTTGTTGGTACTGCGCTTACCCAATGGTCGCTTGTGTCACTCGCCCGGTTACCGGGCCGGTTCCGCGCCGTCCAGCTAGCTGCATATCCGCTCAGTGGGCTGATGGCCGCCTTCTTGATCGGCGCGATATGGGGAAACTTGGAAGGATCAGGAACAGCACAGACGGGCGGCGTGATTGGCATCCTCACGGTGGCCGTCACGATCATCGTGCCGGTACTTCAGAGGCTGGAGACGGTCGCTGTGGCGGCGCAGCGCGAGATCAGCTTCTGCCCATACTGCGGCGAACCACCGGCCTCACGGTCCGGCCACTATCTGTGTGCCGCCTGCGGTTCCGCGTTTCGTATCTCTCCGGCCTGATTCAGGCGCCCGTCGGCTCCGGCACGATCATCCCGTAGTCACCGTCGTGACGACGGTAGATGACGCTGATCCGCCGATCTTCGGCGTTCTGGAAAACAAAGAAGCTGTGTCCGAGCAACTCCATGCGGCTCGAGGCCTCCTCAACGGTCATCGGCGCTGTCTCGTGCGTTTTGGTGCGCACAAGATGGCCGTCGCCCAGTTCCGAAATCGTCTCGGCGCCTTCAACCGATTCTCCGACCGCCGTCGATCCCTCTTCCGCTCCGAGTGGCAACAGTTCTTCGAGAACGGTGGCTTCCCACTCGGTGAGACTCGCACGCCGCTTTGACTGCCTGGTCCTGTAACGACGGATCTGCCGGGAAACGACATCGGATATGGCGTCTATCGCTGCGTAAAGATCAGCGGCGCGCTCCTCCGCCCTGATGACGGTTCCGCCCTTCAGCGTCGCCGTCACTTCCGCCACGAAACGGTCGGATGCCGCTTTCGTGCCCTCTTTTCTGAGTACCAGCCTCATGGGCACGTCGTCCCGGAGGCGGTTCGCCACCTTCTCAAGACGCTTCTCGGCGTACGCCGAGACGGCCTGGCTTGACGGCAGGTTCTTGGCGGTGACGGTCAGTTCCACTAGAGTTCACCTCGGAACCGGGAGTTACCCGAATGAACGCGTGCGCACGGGGCAGGATCCTCCGTCGCTATATATCCAGTTTACGGTCCAACGGACGCAGATGTGTGAGTTAGAACATGGGGTTTGGTGGCATTGCCCGACGCGCTGCCTCGGCGGCGACCGACGCACTGTTCCCTGCGACATGTGTGCACTGCGGTCGTAGTGGCAACCTTTTGTGCGAGACATGCCTCGCAGGATCAACTCGCATCGATCGCGAGGCATCCTGCAGGATGTGTGCGCTTCCGACATACGGCGAGACGCTATGTGCGCATTGTTCGGCCGATCCAGCTCCGGTTTCGTCGCTTCTTGCCGTATTCGCTTTCGACGGACCGATCCGGACCGCTGTCCACTCATTGAAATACGACGGCCTGCGATCAATAGCGCCGGCGTTGGGTGACGAGATGGCGTTGCGCTATGGCGGTCGCCGGAAGGCGCCGGATGCCGTGGTTCCCGTCCCACTGCACCGTGCACGCCTGAGGTCTCGCGGCTACAACCAGGCCGAGCTTCTCGCGCGTCCGGTGGCGGCGGAGACCGGCGCGCCATTGCGGACGGATCTGCTACGCCGGGTCATCGACTCGCCCTCCCAGGCCGCGGCGTTGGACGAGACGGAGCGCGCTGAACGCGTGCGTTTCGCCTTCGAAGCGCGTCCCGACGTTACTGGACTCCATATCTTGTTGGTCGATGACGTAGCGACCACCGGCAGCACGATTAACAGCGCAGCCCGGACCCTCCTGGACTCGGGCGCATGGGGCGTATCGGCTCTTGTGCTGGCTCGCGAGTTGTAACCGCGACGCAAATTAGGGCTGAGTCCGGGGAAACACACGTGCCGCGATTCTGCCGTTGTACGATTCCAGGCGTGGCCTCCTCAATTCGCGCCGTGTTCTTCGACCTGTACGACACCCTGATCGGCTTCGACCCGCCGCGTGAGGTGGTTCAGAAACGAGCGTTTGAGCCTTTCGGATTCGAGGCGGACAAGTCAGGAATCGATACCGGGTACGCTCTGGCGGACGCCTTGATGGCGGAGCAGACGGCCCAGGCGCCGCTCAGCGCCCTGTCCTCCGCCGCACAGCTGGCCTTTTTCGCTCGATACGAACAACTCGTGCTGCGTGGCGCCGGGCACGAGGTCGATCTTGAAACCGCCGGGTTGGTCTGGCAGTCCGTCCGCAGGCAGGAGTACGGGTTCATGCTCTATCCCGACGTCGCCCCCGCGCTGGACGCGCTCCGGTCGGGCGGTTACGTGGTCGGCGTGGTAACGAACATGAGCCGCCCCGGCGCCGACGTTGCGGAGAGCATGGGATTCCATGACCGTGTCGATTTCACGCTGAGTTCGATGGACGTGGGCGCAAGCAAGCCAGACCCAAAGATGTTCCACGCGGCCCTTTCACGGGCGGGCGTCGCTGCAAAGGAAGCGGTACACGTGGGCGACCAGATCGAGACGGATGTCGAGGGCGCGATGGGCGCCGGGCTCAATCCGGTTCTGATAGATCGGCATGTTTCGGCTCCGGAGTACGACGCGTGCCCGCGCATCACAAGTCTGGCCGAACTGCCGTCGGTGCTCAACTCGTTCGGGGAGTCGGTCCGGGGCTAAGTCCCGCCTGCCGCTGCGCTGCCACCGGCGAGGACCGCCAGATACAGCTGCCGGAATCGAGCCAGCTCTTCAAGGGTCCAGGTCAGTTCTTCCTGCCACTCCGGGTCGTCCCTGTCGAGTTCCAGGCGGATCTGCATATGGCCGACCGTCACGCCGCGCCCGAGCGCTTTTTGCAAAGCTGACCTCGCCCCACCGGTAGGTTCGTCGAGGGACAACGTCACGCGCTCATCTGTGGCGACGACGGAGTTAACGCCGCTGGCGTCGGCGAGCACACGAATCTTCGCTGTGTACAACAAAGCTAATGTCGGACCGGGCACCCGACCGAATCTGTCCTCCAGCTCAGCTTCCAGTTCGTCCACCTCCGGCAGGGACCGGATCGCAGCGAGCCGCTGGTAGATATCGAGACGCTCCGCCAGGTCTTCGACGTAGAAGTCAGGCACGAGGGCCTCGACCCCTAGATCCGCCCGCATCGTGGAGAACTGCGGCGGCAGCTCAGGCGCATCCCGGCCCTCACGTTGCGCCTTTGCCGTTTCTACAGCACGGGCCAACAACTGGGTGTAGAGATCGAAACCGATCGCCGCAATATGGCCGCTCTGTTCGTCGCCAAGGATGTTCCCCGCGCCCCTGATCTCCAGGTCACGCATCGCAATCTGGAAGCCCGCGCCGAGCTCTGTCGCCGCCAGGATGGTGTTGAGTCGTTGCTCTGCCTGCTCCGTAAGTTGCTTGCCCTGCGGCACCAGAAAGTAGGCATACGCGCGGTTTGTGCCACGCCCGACGCGGCCCCGAAGCTGGTAGAGCTGGGCGAGCCCGAATGTGTCAGCGCGGTCGACGACGAGCGTATTGACGTTCGGCAGGTCCAGGCCGCTCTCGATGATCGTGGTACATACCAGGACGTCATATTCGTGTGCTGCGAACGCGGTCATGACCTGCTCGAGCTGATCTTCCCGCATCTGACCGTGACCGACCGCGATCCTCGCTTCAGGGATTAGTTGTTGGAGTTTGTATGCCGTGTGATCGATGTTCTTGACCCGGTTGTGCACGAAGAACATCTGCCCGCCGCGGTCCATCTCCCGCAACACCGCCTCGCGGATCAGGTCATTGCTTTCTTCCGAGATGTAGGTCTTGATCGGCAACCGTTCGTCGGGCGGCGTCTCCATGGTGCTCATGTCGCGCACTCCGGCGAGGGACAGATGAAGCGTCCTCGGTATCGGTGTGGCAGACATCGCCAGCACATCTACTTCTGTACGAAGGCGTTTGAGCCTCTCCTTATGGATCACCCCGAAGCGCTGCTCTTCGTCGATCACCACCATGCCGAGGTTCGAGAACGAGATGTCACGCTGCAACATGCGATGCGTGCCGATGCAGATATCGATGTTGCCGTTCGCGACGCCCGCAGCGATCTCGCGTTGCTCTGCGTCGCTCCTGAATCGGCTCAACACATCGACCCTGACCGGGAACGGGCTCAATCGGTCGGAAAAGGTCTCGTAGTGTTGCTGAGCGAGGACAGTCGTCGGCACGAGGATCGCCACCTGCCGTCCACTTTCCACGACCTTGAAAGCGGCGCGCAGCGCGACCTCGGTCTTGCCGTAGCCGACATCCCCGCAGACAAGGCGATCCATCGGTTGCGGCGCTTCGAGGTCCGCCTTCACGTCGTTGATCGCGGACATCTGGTCCGGCGTCTCCTCGTAGGGGAAACTTGCCTCCAGTCTGTCTTGCCATGGCGTGTCCGGCCCGGTCTGGAGTCCCGCGACCACCTCGCGCGATGCGTACAGGGTTATCAACTCCGCTGCGATCTGCTCTGTGGCGCGTCGTACACGTGCCTTCGCCCGGTTCCACTCTTGTGTCCCGAGACGGGTCATACGCGGCGGAGTGTCGGCCGCGCTTCGGTACAGGCTTAACCGGTCGACGTGCTCGGTCGGGACGTACAGCTTGTCGTCGTCTGCGTACTCGATCAGCAGATACTCGCGGCCCTCCGCCTCGGCGGCCTCAGCCCCGAGGAAGCGTCCTACGCCGTGCTCCACGTGCACCACGAACACGCCGGGCTTCAGGTCGCTGAGTTTTGCGCCGCGCCGTATCGGCCGTTTGCGAACCCGGCGACGTTCCTTGGACACGCCGAACACTTCGCGATCCGTCATCACCGCCAGCGGGCTTTCACCCACCGGCGCCATGATGAAACCTTCACGGAGTTGGCCTTGCACGAAGGTCGCCGTTCCGGGGTCCGGCGCCGACACAAAACCGGTCGCCGTTGCGTGGGGCAGGCCCTTCTCGTGGGCCATCTCGGCGAGGCGCTCCGAGTGTTGAGTCAGGACTACGACCCGGTATCCAGCGGCTCGCCGGCTCTCGATTTCATTTAACGCCTTGTCCGTCGCGTCCCCCGACACCGGAGCCAATTCGAACGGCAAGCGTTCCGCAGACCCGGGCAGATCGTCGTCGTCCACGCCGTAGGGTGAGATCGAGACCGAACGCTTCCGGTCATTGACGGCGTCGGAGATCGTGCCCCAATCAAGATGCGGTTGGAGAAAACCGCCGGGGATCTCGCCCCGGGTCAGTTTCGTCGTCCGGAGCTGGTCGAGGCGCCGGTCCGCTTTGCGTGCGGCTTCTTCGATTGCGCTCGGCCGCAGGGTGACCAGCAGGGCGGAGGGAGGGATGTAGTCAAACAACGACCCGTGATTGAATAACCCCGCGTAGAACGCCAGTTCGTCACGCATCTCTCCGCGCAGGATCCGGCCTAACTCCTCCGTTATGCGATCTTCGACACGAGCAGCGCGACCCGAGAAGTCGAGTGAGCTAATCAGGTTCCGTGAGATCTCCCCGTTGCAGCGCAGTGGGAGCGTCTCCTCGGCCGGAACGAGCGTGACCGATGTCGCCGGTTCGATCGAACGCTGTGTCTCGGGGTCAAATACACGGATGCTGTCCACTTCATCGCCGAAAAACTCGATGCGATAAGGGACATCCGAGGAGACGGGGAATACATCCAGGATGCCGCCCCGGCGACTGACCGTTCCCGGCACCTCGACCGTCGGCTCTACTTCGTATCCGATCTCGACCCAGGACTCGACGAGCCGGTCCGGGGCGGACACATCGCCGACCTCTACCCGGTACGAGCCGCCCCTGAACGCTTTTGGCTCCAGCGTTTTCTGCGAAAGGGCGAGGGCTGAAACGATGATCAAAGGCGGGCGGGGAGCGAGCCGGTCCTCGAGAGCCGCCAGGGCACGGATACGCTGATGTGTGGCGGCGCGGTCAGGACTCAACCGCTCAAACGGCAATGATTCGTTTTCGGCGAATTGAAATATGGGGGCGTCGTCGCCGAGCCACGTGTACAACTGATCCGCAAGGCGGCGTGCGGCGTCCGGCAGCGGCGTTACCACGACGACAGGCGCGCCGAACACGCGCCACAAAGCCCCAACCACATACGGGGTGGGCGCATCGGGCGCTATCAGCGCCTCGCGGACCTCAGGTTTCCGGAGGCGGTCTATCAGCTCCTGGAACCGCTCACTCTCGTTGAGTAGCGGCAGGAGGGCTGAAAGGGTCATCCAGTCCGTTCTGCGAGCATCGTTGGCACGCCGGGAGGGCCAGCATCGGCTGCCGGTCCAGCGTGTGATCATAACAAGTGGCGGGTCCGATCCGCCATCGCTGGCGACATCTGGTCCGGTCGTTTAG
>JAQBUX010000357.1 GCA_027623795.1 Chloroflexota bacterium | reverse complement strand
CTGGTCGCTACTGGAGTGCGCCATCCCGGCCATCGAGTCGAAAAGCCCTGTTCGGTGGCCGATAGATGTCATCAGCGCCAGTGAACCGGCGTTAAGCGTATCCACTATCCTGTCGCCGAACGCTTCCGCCTTCGCCTGGTCCATGTTTCGCGCCCCGAACTCTCCTGCGATCGTCGATAGCCAGCCGTTCAAAAACAGCGGGCCGATGATTCCCGCGGAGCGGGTGAACAGCGAGCCGGGCGTTCGTTTCGTCGAGTGAGGAAGTCATCCTGCGGGTCCGACTCCACCTGGTCTACTATTCGACTGGACTGGCGCAGGCTTACCGTTCTCACACAGATGACATCAGGAGGTGAATACATGCAGGCAGTCAAAGGCCCCGGCGCCGATCCCGACTATTACGGCGTCGTCATGGAGCCGACCGCTCGCCGCTTGCGTGTGATGTTCGCCGGCGAAGTTGTGGCGGACAGCACCAGAGCGCTCTTGATGTTTGAGACGGGGCACCGCCCGGTCTACTACTTCCCGGAAAGCGACGTCCGGATGGACCTGTTGGAGACCACGGACCACGGCTCCACCTGACCCTGGAAGGGCGAGGCCAGGTACTGGTCTCTCAAGGTGGGTGACAGGGTGTCCGAGAACGCCGTCTGGAACTACCCGGAGCCGATCGACGACTGCCCGGACATCGCCGGCTACGTAGCGTTTTACTGGGACCGGGTCGATGCGTGGTACGAGGAAGAAGAACAGGTGTTCCAGCACGCCCGCGACCCGTACACGCGGATCGACTGCCTGAATAGCAGCCGCCACGTTGAGGTAATAGTGAACGGCGTTAAGGTTGCCGACACAACCCGGCCGGTCCTGCTGTTCGAGACGGGTCACGGGACGCGGTACTACATCCCGTCGATCGACGTGGAGATGTCTGCGCTTGAGTCAACGGACACCAGCACGATGTGCCCGTACAAGGGCCCCGCGCGGTACTGGTCTGTTTCGGCAGGCGGCGAGACGTTCAAGGACTACGTCTGGCAGGTGTCCGCGCCGCTACCCGAGGCGTCAAAAATTTCCGACCACCTTTGCTTCTACGATGAGCGCAAAGAGGTCGAGATAATCGTCGACGGCGTTCCGGCGTAAGACACGGCGGGTGATTCGGCGCTGTGCGATCTGCCCCGCGCCTGCCCGTCCCGACATACTCAAGAACGTGCCCGCCGGGTCATTGCCAGACGCTTTTTCACCTCGTCATTCCCACGCAGGTGGGAATCCAGCGTCCCTGCAGCACGCCGTCCGACAAGGTCCAGCATCATCACACCCGCCCGGACATCAGCGGTGTACCGAGGGCGACTCGGGAGGGCCCGCGACGGAGGGCCGGTGAAGCCAACCATTCGGGCGTACCTAATCGACTGTCTCAAAACCCTTGCTCCCATCGGGTGCGTTTCGGCGTCGGGTAGCCACTTGCGGGCGGAGTTTCCATTGTGGCGCCGCACCGGATGGCAGGTTTTGAGATCGTTTCATGGCCGTACTGTAGGGGCGAATGACTATCCGCCCTTCCCGGTACGGTTGGCCGACTCCACGCCCCGCCGGTCCACCCGGGCCGGTAGTCAGCGGCCCCTACGATGCGGGGGCAGGCGGAGGTCGTTCGTGCGTACTCGATGGCAGCTTTCAAGATTGTTTCTAAATCTCCTCGAACGAGATGTCCTGGGCGCCCTCCCACAGGACTTTCTCGCCAAGCTCAAGAAGCCGCTCGCGCCCCTCGACAATGGTCAGGAAGTGGTTTCCCGCGAGTGGCCCCATCCGGCTGGCGAACGACGTCCCGCCGTACGGGAACAGGATCTCCGTCTCGCTGTAACCGCCCGGGTAGAAAAGAATGTGTCCCGGCGCCGGGTGGCTGGTGTGATTCTCGAACCCGACATCCAGCTTGAACTCGCCAAGCGGAATCCATGCCGCTTCGCCGCTCCATCGAACGTGGATGAGCTTGTTCCGGTAGGGCAAGAGTTTTCGAAACTCTGACCAGGTTCTGGGCGCTGCATCCTCTTCCGCCGTCGCCACGAACTCGAACGCGCCGACGGTGATCCGTAACTGGGTCATTTATCAGCCTTTTGCTCATCTGCGCTCGTTTAGTCGTGCGGTAATTTTCGCTATATCAGCGATGTGCCCGAGATCTGAGACGCGGGGATAGAACATCCGAGGTTTGCGTCACGATATCGCACGATACGCGATCAATGCGACCGGGGGCGCGTCAGCTAGTGGCGTTGACGACTCCGCGAGCCGCTTCGCCGGGCGTTCGTGATACCTCGACCGGAGCGCCGGGGTGTCTGTCCACCAAAGCCGCGGTTCGGAGCGCTGTTCGTGGTCAACCCGGGGCCACGCCAATCCGACGGGCTACCAGTTTCTCGCCTCGTTCCGAAGGCGTTCTTTTTCCTCCGGCGGGAGCGCGTTCCAGTGGACATCCCAGAGCGCTCCCTGAAGGGCGTACAGGAACACGACACTGGTCTCGCTCGGGAACAGGTCTGCGACAAGGTAA
>JAQBUX010000036.1 GCA_027623795.1 Chloroflexota bacterium | reverse complement strand
CACTCCGATGGGAGCGGTTCGGCAACTTCGGTACCAACCTGGCTGACGCATCCGTCTACATCATCGATAAAGACGGCCGACTCGTCTGGCAGTCGCTGGGGGATAACTACCAGCACCAGGTCTCGGCAGCGGAGATCATCGAGCAGTTGGAGTTGATCGAGGGCTAACGGCGGCCGCCGGGCACGCGTTCTCGACGATGAACGTGGTGTGAGCCGTAACTATGCGCGGTCTGGGTCAGGACCCAGGACCTGCTCAACGCGCCAGATGAGCTCACCGTCTTCCCACGGCTTCGCAAGAAAGTCCACCGCCCCGAGATCACGGCACAAGATCTGCGCGGATTTCCCGATCTTCGCGCTTGCGACGATGACCGGGATACCGGTGGTCCGTGGGTCAACATTGAGTTGCCTGAGTGCCTCATACCCGTTTACCCGGGGCATCGTCAGGTCCAACACGATGATGTCCGGCTCTTTTTCCAGAGCGGTCGCGTGCACGCGCTCGCCACTGTCCAACTCAATGACCTCATACCCTGCGGCTACCAGGTCAGCAACCAGCAGCCGACGTATGTCCGGTTCGTCATCGACAACGAGAGCGAGTCTAGTCATCCCAGGCCCACGACTTTCTCGACGTCTGGCAAATCGTTCAACCGATTCCTGAACCTGGGCTGGCCTCGTTCTTCCGCGTTTCCGATTGTCGTGACGCCGTGCAAACAAACGGAAACCGTCGTGCCGACTCCGTATGCGCTATCGACATTGATCTCGCCGCCGTGCATCTCGACGATCTTTCGAGACATGTACAGCCCGACTCCGGTGCCGGGAGTCGACGAAAGTTCGACCTCCGGCGCCCGGAAGAAAAGCGTGAACAGTCGGGAAAGGTCTTCCGGCTTCATGCCACGCCTGCGATCGACGACAGAAAGCTTCATATCTCCTCCATCAACTACCCAGCGCAGGTTGATATCGGTGCCCGGTTCCGAGTATTTCGACGCGTTAGAGACAATGTTGGACAGCACCTGTATCAGGCGGCCCCTGTCCGCTTCGAGCCACGCCGGACCCTCATGAAGATCCAACGAAAGGGTCTGTTGCCTGTCGGCGAGGATCGGCTCAAAAGAGATAGCCACTTCCTCGATAAGGACCTTTAAGTTCACCGACTCTTTTTACAGACGGATCCGTTTCGACTCGATCCTGGACAGGTCCAACAGGTCGTCTATCAAGGCGTTCAGCCGCCAGCCGTTGCGCTCGATGGTCCTCAATGTGCCCAGGTCCGCCTCGTCAAGGTTCTTCTTCTTGTTGCCCTCGATCATCCTGGTGAACCCGAGCACGGCGGCGAGAGGCGTCTTCAATTCATGTGAAACGCTCGAAAGAAACTCGTTCTTGGCCTGATCGATTCTTTGCAACTCCCGGTTCTCGTCGTCGAGGCCTCTCGATATCAGTTGCTCGCGGTCGATGAGCTCTTCGTTCTTCTTTGACATGCGGAGTTCGTCGATGAACACAACGGCGGACATCAAGGCCAGAAGCGACCCGAGCACTGCAAAGGTCGCGTTGCGGACGGCCGATTTCGTCTCCGCGATACCCGAGTCAAGCGTGTTCGTGACGTCCAGGACGATGTGAACCATCAGGCCCGGCCCCCCCACGACGCCGAAATCGATCGGCACGAACGACTCGACAGCGTCGACCGTCACGGGGTCGCCCATGTCCGACTCAGGCTCCAGTTGAAGTTGACGGCGCAGTCTGGAGACGGTCGTGTTCTCGGCGATCGCCTGATCAAACCCTTGGTCTGTCGGTCCGACGGGTTTTTCACCCGTTCCCCAGACCTCGCCGCCGCCGACGATACTCATCGACATGTGGCGGATATCGTTTGAAGTCAGGAATCCACCGATGTCACCGGCGCCCATCAACAGATAGGCGGCGGTCGTCGGATCTATCCGACCGGCCACGTACCCTGAATAAACTACCGCCGGGTCGAATAGCCCGTCGATCCCGCCCGACGCGTCAATGTTGGAGATCACGCGCGAGAACGCGGTCCCTATCAGATTCGCTTGTACTGAAGCGATTTCGGCGCCGCCCCGAACGGTCGCGTCCTCCTCGATATTCTGGGCCACGCGTTCGACGACGATCGATGCGACTATCAACGCACCGATGCTCACCAGCACAAATACCAGAGTGATCCGGAACCGTCCGATGGACCCGCAACGGGACGCGATGCGGCTCCCGCTTTGTACATGGAGACTTCCATGCCTCGTAGTGTAGGGACACGATCCAATCGATCACTACGGTGGTGGCACGGTGGTGGCCAGCGATTGGTGATACGTCACATGCGACACACATGCCAGAGGTACCACGCGCCCGAATTGTCGCCGGGCCGGTGAATATCCCAGGTTTCGGCTTGCGCGGACTCGGCGATGACAACGTCTGGCTCTGGAGGACGAGGGGAAGGCGGGTTCCGGCCGCATTTGCCCGGTCGGCTACTCGAACGATGTATTGCCGGGGTCTACATCTCTGCGGTCAGGTCCTGAATGACGGCGCCGGTGTGCAACTTTGGATGGAAGTAGGTGGATTTGGACGGGAGTCGCTGGCCACGTTTCACGATCGTCTCGAACGGCTCGATCGGCACGGCGCGCATCACGAAACCCACCTGCGCCGCGCCGCCGGCCACCGCCCTGAGCACGGCCGCTGCGTTGTGCTCGAACGCGATCACGGTTTCCTCGCGTGGTTCCGCAAATGTGGACCTTACGACCTCGTCGTGCAAACGCGTGTAGTCCGACTCCTGTAGCTCGTCCGACGCCTCGGTCGGGGCGCGCATCACCCCGATGTGGAGCCGGCCCGGCTCAACACCAGCGAACCCGAACGCCACCCTGTCCTGTGGGACGGCGTTGAGAGCCTGCTCCAGATCGGCAGCGGATGACGGGTCGATCTTTCCCCTGTCTTCGAGGTCGAACTCGCGACGGACGTATGCTCTGAATCGGGCCAGTTCGTCGTCCGAGGCGCTGTGTAGCTGACGGTGATACCCGAGTAGCAATAAGCCGGGATCTTCCACGGATATGAGCGTCATCAGCCGGAAGTTAACGGCGTCGTTCTGCCGGACCTCACGCGTGCTGCGTACCTCGTCCCGAAAAGTGATCGCTGTTTCGTACCGGTGATGGCCGTCTGCGAGGTAAAGCTGCGTGTCCGCCAGGGCGATCGTCACGATAGCGATCGCCGCCGGGTCTGACACACGCCACAGACGCATCGAGGGGAGCCCGGCCGGGGAGGCGCTCGCGACCGGGTCGGAAGACATGGCCTTGCTCATCACGCCGGATACGGCGCCGCCAGGGTCGCGATAGAGCACCATAAGCGGACTGTAGTTCGCCTTCGCCGCTCGCATCAGTTCCAGCCGATCGATTTTGGGGCCCGGCCGTGTGTACTCGTGCGGTAGAACGACCCCGCGGTCGAACTCTTCAAGCCTGACCGCCGATATCAGACCTCGTCGAACATAGTCGCTTCCAGCGAACGAAAACGTCTCCTCTATCACGTAGATCGAGGGTGCGTCGTCTCGCTCAAGAACACCGTTGGCCAGCCACTCAGCCTGGAGCGTAGCCGCCCTGGAGTACCAGTCGTCGCCCGGCGTGTCGCCCGGCTCGTCCCTGCCCCACTCAAGACGGATGACGTTGTACGGCGAACCGGCGTAAAGCCGCTCACGCTCTGCTTCCGAGATCACGTCAAAAGGCGGACACAGGAGCATCGAGAGATCGCCCGCCGCAGGGATGTTGTATCGGATTCCCCGGAACGATCTGACATCTGCCAACGCTCCATGTCTCCTTTCGCTTCTCGCATCTATCCCGGCATCAATCCCGGGACTGTCGAGTATAGGCGTGACCACAGTCGCAAGGCCAAAGCAGCGGCGAGATTACCTGCCATGGTGGCGTTGGAGGTCTCGGCTGGACATGCTGAGTACGGGACACACGTCGTTCCCCTCGGATGGCGATCGTGAGCCGGATCATCAGAACCGTGATGACCCGAGGCACGCTGGAACTCGGAGACGAGAACAATCATCCTATGAGGTCACACCAGCGATAGCCCGTTGGACTGTCAGAAACATCTCGCCCGGGGCAAGAGATACGCCTGTCCCGGTCGTCGCCCTGCTCTGAGGGAATAACGTGTGCACTTCAGTTCACATGTCACGGTAAGCATCTTTTCTGTGGACCACACGCCTGACGATGACGATATTCCCTGCGATCGAATACACGACCCTGTAATCGCCAAACCGGGCTCGCCAATCGCCGGTGCTCAGTTTCTTGATCTGTACCGGCCTCGTCTCTCCTCCGGCCGGGTACGGGTTCTCTTTCAAGATATCGAAGGCAGCGCGGATTCGGCCCGCCGCCGATCCATCACTGCGAACCACCGTCTCAAGACCACGCTCCGCGACACGGGTCAATCGGACTTCATACGCCAAGCCGCGCCAGGACCTCGTCGGCCGGCGCGGTCGGTTCGTGGACCTCTTCGCCAGCACTTTCGGTCAGGAACTCGTCTTCGACCTCAATCATGAGGTCGTCGAACGTCGCGATCGCTAGATGAAGCGACTTCAGGTTCCACTCCGAACTCCGATCCGCCAGCACCACATCGATCAGGCGCAGGAGCAACATGGACCGTTCGATCGGCCGGCTCGAATGGTTGAGGCGCTCTAATTCGAACAGTCGTCGGAGTTGAAGATCGAGAGAGCCACCGAGCAGATCTTTCAGGATCTTGCCTGCATATTCTTGCAGTCCCGCAAAGCTTTCCAACGCGCCGTCCAACCTCGCCAGGTCACGTCGCCCAAGCAAATCCAGTTTGTCACGAGCAAGTTCTTGCAGCCGAGCCAGGTAATCAGTGGAGGTAGTCTCCGTGATGATCGCCATCACATCGGGTGAGCCGACGATGACTTCAGCGAAATTGGCTAGCAGGCTCTTGAACGGTTCCAAGAGCGAGTCGAGGAGCACACGTTGATCGCGGCGGGATTCGACTCGGCCGAGCGGGGCGATCAATGCGTCGATTTTTGAGCCGAAACCGACTAACTCAGTCCGGACAGCCTCAGATGCCTCGGCAGACCAAACGGGGACTTCGCCTCCGAGCGGAACGCTCGAAAGGCTTACAACGCTTACCACGTATCCATCCTCAATGGCATGTTTGCGCCCAGAATCGTCCAGTAGGACGGGCCATGCACGCCAATTCGTAGTTGATTCGCCACCACGTCAAATCAATCGTACCGCGAGCTCCGCAGTATGACGGCTGCTTTCAATATCATCAGGGCGCGACCAACGGAGCGAATACCGTAAGATCGGCCATCCCACTTGGCCCGTTTTGAAAAGACACAGGCTACCTGGGTCTGTAGCTGATGGAGCCGTACCCCGACGGACGCCATCTTAAAAGCGGCTGAACGCAATTACCGGGTTTGCCAGTCTCCAGATTGCGGTGGGATTCACTGGAACTTCGGCCTCGCCGTTACAGCAATTGTGTCCGACGACCTCCAATAGATCTGTTTGTCGACCGCCGATCGACACAGCACGATTCCCGCCTCTGACGAGCGAAGTTCGATGACTGTATGGGGGATGCCGTCAGTGAGGCGTGCGCGGTCGCGAGGCCAACGCTGCGTCAGCCTGGTGTGTCGACAGCAGCGGCGAGATTACCTGCCATGGTGGCGTTGGAGGTCTCGGCTGGAATCCCTATCCTGCCATCTGCGGCGGGTTATTGAGCGTTGTGCCGCCGCGTGATCACCACCCGTTTGAACCTGGCGGAAGCGGTGTACGCGGTTTGGCCGGAGCCTAAAATGATCGCCATGTCAACGAAATCGACAGCAGCGGAGCGGGCCGCCGAGCTACGCGACATGCTGAACCGGGCCAACAGGCTCTACTACATCGAACAGGCGCCGGAGCTGTCCGACCCGGAATGGGATCGGCTACTCCGGGAGCTGCAAGAGCTTGAAGCGGCCCACCCGGAGTTGCTGACGCCTGATTCGCCGACCCGGCGCGTCGGCGCGCCTCCGGCTACCGGGTTCGCCGAGGTGGTCCATCCGGCGCCGATGTTGTCGCTCAGCAACGTTTTCGATCGGGAGGAACTCGAAGCCTGGCACCGGCGCGTCCGCGAGTACGTGGAGATCGACCGATTCGAGTTGATGTGCGAGTTGAAGATCGATGGGCTCGCCGTCGCGCTCCGGTACGAAGACGGCGTGCTTGTGCGCGCAGCAACGCGTGGTGATGGCGTGCGGGGTGAGGATGTGACCGCAAACATCCGGACGATCAATACGGTTCCCCTTAGACTGGCGGGCGACGACGCGCCGGCGATGATCGAGGTCCGCGGCGAGGTATTCTTCCCGCTGAACGCGTTCGCGCAGTTCAATGCGGACCGAGAAGCCCGCGGGCTTCAAACCTACGTGAATCCGCGCAACACCGCGTCCGGCTCTCTCCGACAGCTCGATCCATCCGAGACGGCCGAACGGCCGCTGGACGCGTACCTGTACTCGATCTCGGTCGCCGAAGGCGAGATCCCCGCGACGCAGTCCGGCGTCCTCGAAGCCCTGAGGCGCTGGGGCTTCAAAACGCACCCGTGGTCACGGGTCGCAACTGATCTCGACGGGGTGAAGGTCGCGTTCGACGACGCGCTCGCCAGACGCCCGGCGCTTGACCACGGGATAGACGGCGTGGTCATCAAGGTGAACGATCTCGCCCTGCAGGCGCGCCTCGGGACGGTCGGGCGCGACCCGCGCTGGGCGACGGCATGGAAGTTCCCGGCCGAACAGGCGACGACCCGTCTTCTTGAGATAGGCATCAACGTCGGCCGCACGGGCAGCTTAAACCCGTACGCCATTCTGGACCCGGTTTTCGTGGGGGGCGTCACGGTGAGCCAGGCCACCCTGCACAACGCAGACGTTATCGCGGAAAAGGACGTGCGGGAGGGAGACCTCGTTATCGTCCAGCGCGCCGGGGACGTGATCCCGCAGGTCGTCGGGCCGGCTCCGGAAAACGTACGCGGTCCAGACTCGAAGCCGTTCGAGATGCCCCGCTTGTGTCCTGCGTGCGGTAGCGAGGCGTTTATCGACGATGAAGAGGCGGTTGTCCGTTGCGTCAACGGCCGCTGCCCGGCGCAGACCGTACGTTTGCTGGGCCACTTCGCGTCCCGCGGAGCGATGGATATCGAGGGTCTTGGTGAAAAGCTTGTCGCCGTCCTGTATCAACAGGGTTTCGTAGCCGATGTCTCAGATATTTTTGAGCTTGAGGGAAAGCGCGAGGAGCTGGTCGCCCTCGAACGGATGGGCGAAACGAGCGTCGGAAATCTTCTGGCGGCGATCGAATCCGCCCGGGAACGCCCTCTGGCGCGGCTGATTACCGGGCTAGGTATCCCACACGTTGGTTCGGAAAATGCAGAACTTATCGCTGACTACTTCCGGTCGCTAGACGCCTTCGTCGAGGCTTCCAGGCAGGCGGGCGCCGTCCCCGAGGGCATCCTGGATGACGGCCCCTCTTCTGGCGACTCCCGGGTCGACAACGCCCTGAAAGACGAACCTGCCGCCGGGGATTCCTCAACCGGGGATTCCGAGACCGACGACCCTCCCGGCGACGGTTCCGAAGGCGCCGACGGACCGTCCGACCTGGTCGCGCGTCTCATCAGCATTGAGGGGATCGGTCCGAAGATCGCGGAGAGCGTTCAGGACTGGCTCAAACTTGAGTCCAACCACAGGATCCTTCAGAACCTCGTTTCGCGCGGCGTCCGTCCACCTGAGATCGCGGAGCGTGCCCTGGAGGATTTGCGGTTTGCTGGGTTGAGATTTGTCGTGACCGGCCGACTTGATTCCCTGTCGCGCCCTGAAGCGCAGGCCAGGATCAAAGAGATGGGCGGGGCTGTGTCATCGTCAGTGTCCGGCAAGACGGACTTCGTTGTAGTCGGGGCCGACCCGGGGTCGAAATACGATTCGGCGATCCGTTTGAACGTCCCTGTGCTCGACGAAGGACAGTTCTTGAGATTCCTCCGCGGTGAAGAACCTGTCGCGTTTGAACAAGAAATGGGAGAGACGAAGGCGGAGTCATGACGTTGTCGGTAAATGAGACGCGAGCGACCGCAGGCTGGGCAGGAGCTTTCGCTAAGCCGCCCGGCGCACAGGCCGTCGAGATCAAATTAGGCGGCATCCGTTATCCGGGGGAAGTTATATTTGCCGATTCCTGGGAAGCCGTATGGGGCGGGCCGCTAGCTCAGAGCGCCATGTTTCGCGTCGTTTTTCTGGCGTCGCCGAGCCCGGTGTCCTCGGGTGATATCGAAGACGACCGGATCGCCGTGGTAACGCCTTCCGGCGACGCCCCTCCCGAGCTGCGTCCGGTCGTCGCCGAGGCGGCTGCGCCCCGCGAGACGCGGGCAGGCTACGCGGTCTCGACCGACCCCGGCCTCAGCCGTTTGGCGCACGCGATCGAGGTCCGCGAGGGCGAGCTGGCGGTGATGGCCGCGGAGTCGGTGGGCAGGTGTTGGGCGGACGGCGCTGTCATATCACGCGGGAACGGCCCGGACCTGGGGACACTGCTCCCGGCCCTGGAACGTTCTGGTCCGGAAGCGTGGATCGAGGCGCTTGGAAGCTGGTTGGTGGAACGCGGAACGGAAGGCGATTTGCTCCGATCCGTCGAGCCGCTCACGGAGGAGATGGTGGCCAGTGTGTTTGAAATGGTCGCCGGGCAAAATCCGGAACCCGATCCACGTGTCCGGGCTGTCGCTCACTCGCTCGGACTGGGCGACTCTACGCCCGGCCTTCCCGGTCGGTTCGAGTCGGGGATCGACGCACTTCTCGAGACTGACGGAAAAACGACCGGGCCCGCGGTACGCTCGCTCGTCCTCAGCACATTGGGAGCGCCATTGGAAGTGGGAGCGCTGATGCTGACGGATTATGTTCACCGGCGCGACGCCGAGTTGACGCTGGATCCGGCGTTCGATACCGGCCTGCCGCGGCGCATAAATCACGACACGCTTCCTGACACGCCGTGGGAGCGGCGACTGTTGGAAAGGCTGACCGAGTTGCGTTCGGCAATCTCGGACGATTGGGACGCAGCCCTACCATACTTGACCGCTATCGACCCGCTGATTGGTCCGTTGCCGAATGACGCCGACGAATCACCGGACGATGAGTTCACTGAAACGTTATGCTCCGCTGAGTCACGCGTCTCGTTAACGGCGGCCATCGTCGCACGGCTGGAACGCACACTTGGCGTTCAGTCGGGTTGGAGTTTGGGCAGGCTGGCGGCGGTCGTCGGCGCCGAGTCGTGGCGGGAGTTTACGGCCTCGGCCCGTGAAACCTTCGATAACGCACTCGCCTTCCGTGCCGCCCTTGCGCAGGAACCGAGCGCGCGGACACTCGCGGCGCACGCACTCGAGATCGAACGATCGGTGGTATTTCTCGACGCAACCGAATTCGGCGCCGAACATCGTTCTCTCGAACTCGAAGCGCGGACACTACGCGCTCGGTTCGACGCCGGCTTGCTCGACGATGTCGACCGGGTCTGGCCAGCGCTTCGTTCTGAATTTGACCGCTGGCGGACTGACTACCGAAACGCTTATCGGCGAATGCATGCG
The DNA here is from genome assembly GCA_027623795.1 of Chloroflexota bacterium. Classification (GTDB taxonomy): domain Bacteria; phylum Chloroflexota; class Dehalococcoidia; order Lucifugimonadales; family Lucifugimonadaceae. The sequence goes on along the minus strand of JAQBUX010000036.1, from coordinate 6,609 downwards.
AGACGGCGAATGCAGGACGAGGAGTTGCAGCGGAAAATGGCACGCGCCATCGTTCAACTCGCGGCGGTGGAAGGGTTCGCACAGTTGCCGGAGCTCGGTCCGCCGCTGGATAGCGATCTGACGATGCGTTACGAGGAGCTGGCGGTTAGTCTTGAACCGTGTCAACTCCTGGAGCACGACGTTCCGCTTTCCGGCCACCCCTTTTGCGAGACTTGCGGCATCACGATGAGGTCCCAGGCTGATCGCGAGGACATCGACGCGTTCCTGTTCGAGCTTGAGTCGGTTTTGCGATCTTACAACCGGCATTTGAGTTCCGTCGCAGTACGGGAGGGGCTCGCCAACAGACAACCGGAACGGCTGACAAGGCTGTTGAGGTTGCGGGACGCGGCTGACCTGTCGGCGCTCTCTGACCACCTTAGTGGCGATGTGATTGAATTCCTCGGAGAGTTTCTCGTAGCCGCCGGTTCACAGGATTAGCGTTTGGTCATAAAAAGATTCCTCGATCCGTTCAGGCTTCTGCGGGGCGAGGAGAGGGAACGGCTCGAAAAATCCGGCGGGCAGAAGCCATTGATCGTAATCGGGCTGGCCAATCCCGGAGCGAAATATCGAGGCACGCGCCACAACATCGGCGCGATGTGCGTAGACGAATTAGCGCGCCGCGCCGGTGCGCACCTCGAAAATCGTGTTCGCGACACCGAACTGGTCGAGACAGAGATCGGCGGCGCGCCCATCGTACTGGCGAGGCCGATTACTTATGTGAACGAGAGCGGCAAGTCGGTCCGTAACATTCTCCGAAAGTTCAATGCGGAACCGGACCGGCTGCTGCTGGTCGTTGACGACATGGACCTCAAGATCGGCCGGCTCCGTCTGCGAGCGGGCGGAAGTTCAGGCGGGCATAACGGCCTCAAATCGGTCCGACAGGCGACCGGCACAGATGAGTACCCGCGGTTGAGGATCGGGGTCGGCAGGCCCCCTGCCGGTGTTGACCCCATCCAACACGTTATCGGGCGTTTCCGTCCAGACGAACGCGAGCTTGTTGAGAACGCCGTGAATCGCGCCGCCGACGCGGTCGAAGCGATCCAACGCGACGGCCTGGAGAAAGCGATGGAGGTCTACAACCGACCGCAATGAACCGGCCGCTGCGCCGGTGTTGGCCACCGTGTTCCATGCCGGTGTCGACTGACATTCTCGAACGCCGCTGGTCAGCGTGGTTATCCGATCGATGAAGCCACAGCCACCCCTACCCTGTCCGGCCCGGAGGGGGATCATCGGGGACCCGACTTCACGGAATTGAATCAAATCCGGTGTAAGAGCGGAGCGGCTCGGGGATGGTCACGGTGCCGTCGGGCTGCTGGAAGTTCTCCAGGACGGCGATCACCATGCGGGGTAACGCAAGGCCGGATCCGTTCAACGTGTGCGGAAACCGCGGACCCGCGCCCGGTTCCGGGCGGTACCGTGTGTTGGAGCGGCGTGCCTGAAAGTCCGTGCAGTTCGAGAGCGAGCTGACCTCCAACCACTCCTGAGACCCCGGCGCCCACACTTCGAGGTCAAACGTCTGCGCAGACTGGAAGCTAATGTCGCCGGTCGCAAGCGCAAGCAGCCGCCAGGGAAGGCCGAGCCGTTCGCACAGGTCGATGGCGTCGTCGATCATCGCCTCGAGCACACCGTCAGACTGCTCCGGATCGACGTACTGGAACATCTCGACTTTTTCGAACTGGTGTACCCGCTTGATACCGCGGGTGTCCCGGCCCGCCGCAGTGCGCTCCCGGCGAAAGCATGGCGTATGTGCGACATACTTGAGCGGCAGTTCGTCGGACTCCAGAATCTCCCCGGCGTGGAGGTAGTTCAGCCCCACCTCCGCCGTCGGGATCAGCCACAGATCTTCCTCGGCGTCCCTGAACAGGTTGTCGGCGAATTTTGGCAGGTTTCCGGACGCGGTCATCGCTTCCGAACGAACCATGAACGGCGGAGCGATTTCCGTGTAGCCGTGCTCACGCGTGTGTACGTCAAGCATCCAGTCCGAAAGAGCGCGCTGGAGGGCGGCGCCTTTGCCCTTCAAGACATAGAAACGCGCTCCGGACATCCTGGCGCCGGCGGCGAGATCGAAAATCCCTGTGCGGTCGGCGAAATCCCAGTTTGGCTCGACGTCGAATCCCGGGTCCACCGGGGTGGGTCCCTCACGGACTATCACATTCGAGCCCTCGTCGGGTCCGACCGGTACCGAGTCCATCGGCAGATTCGGGAGTGCCATCAGCAGGTCGTTCAGCGCCCGTTCAACCCCTTCTTGTTCCCCCTCTATCGACTTGATCTGGTCTCCGACGGACCGCATCTCAGCGATCTGGTCAGGCGAGGGCTTGCCACCCGTCTGCCCGATGCCGCGGCTCACCTCGTTCCGCCGGGCTCGTAGCTCGTCGCCCTCCTGGACAAAAACGCGTCGTCGGGCGTCCAGTTCGATAAGCTCCTCGATCGGCGGCGTCTCGCCACGGTCGATTAGCTTCCTGCGAACGAAATCAGGGTCGTTGACTATCTGTTCGATTGAAAGCATGTGTTGCCTGGCGCTGTTGCGGTCGTTGAAGGACGTGGAGTGTCAATGTTACGCACGCGGGTGGCGCTGTGGTGGCCGAGTGCCGTTCATGCATGTCTCGCGCGTCCGATTCCAATGATGTGACCGGGTTGGCCCGGGAACACGAGCCGATCATTCGCACGGCGCGCATCGTCCTGACCCGGCTAATCCCTGAGCTGCGGGTACAGGATCACTTCACGGATGGACCGTTCGCCGGTGAGCAGCATCGTTAGTCGGTCAACGCCAAGGCCGAGTCCGCCGGTCGGCGGCATGCCGTGTTCGACCGCGACCAGAAAGTCTTCGTCCAGCCGATCCATCTCTTCGTCGCCGTGGGCGCGACGCAACCGCTCCTGATCCTCGAAACGCGCCCGCTGGTCGACCGGGTCATTTAGCTCCGTGAATGCGTTGCACAACTCGTGACCGCCGACAAACCCTTCGAACCGTTCCACTATGCCGTCCAGGCCCGGCTTCCGCTTGGCGAGCGGAGACATCTCGACCGGGTAGTCGACCAAAAATGCCGGCTGCACAAGAGTCCGTTCGACATGGTCGGAGATGACCTTGTCCAGCAACCGGCCCCAGTTGGCGCCCGGCTCCACATGGATGTCGCGCTCACGCATCGCCTCGGACAACGACTCGACGTCGCTACACTCGACGAAATCGATCCCCGCCCGCTTCTTGATTTCTTCCCGCAGGTCCAACCGCGGCCACGGCGGAGTCAGGTCGATCGGCTCGCCGCCGTCTTCCGCAGAGGGAACGATCATCGAGCCGGTGACCTCCAACGCGATGCTGGATACCATCTGCTCGACCATCTCCATCACGTCGTTGTAGTCGGCGTAGGCCTCGTAGCTTTCGATAGTCGTGAACTCGGGGTTGTGGTCCTGGTCAAATCCTTCGTTGCGGAAGATGCGGCCGATCTCACACACCTTGTCGAACCCGCCGACGATCAGCTTCTTGAGATGAAGCTCGGTCGCGATGCGCAGGTAGAGGTCACGGTCGAGGGCGTTGTGATGCGTCCCGAACGGGCGCGCTGATGCCCCGGCCGGTACCGAGACAAGGATGGGGGTCTCGACTTCGATAAATCCGCGCTTTCGCATGAACGCCCGCATCGAGGCGACGATGTCGGCGCGCATCCGTGCTATCTCCGCGGCGCGTTCGTTGGCGATCAGGTCAAGGTAGCGCTGCCGGAATCGTTTTTCTGTATCGCGAAGGCCAGCCCACTTGTCCGGCAACGGGCGGATGGCCTTGGAAAGTACCGTCAACGAGTTGACCTCGATACTGGGCTCACCACGTCGCGTCCGGAACACGGGCCCCACGATCCCTATGAAATCGCCGAGATCGAGATCGTCAAGAAGCTCGTAATCGTCGCCGAGAACGTCCTGGCGGATGTGGAGCTGAATCTCGCCCGAAGAGTCGCGCAGGTCGATAAACGCGGCCTTGCCCATCCCCCGGCGCGCCATCATCCGACCGGCGAGAGTGAGGTCCGCAGACCGCGCGCCTTCGCCGTGTTCAGCTTCCGCCGTTTCTAGAGCGGCTTTCGCCTCGGCGCCTGTGGCGTTTGGCTTGAACCGCGCCGGATACGGATCGATCCCACGGGAGCGGAGACGTTCAAGTTTGTCCAATCGCACCTGAATCAGTCGTGCTTCGGAAACGGGAACGTCGGCTGTCTCTTCTGAATCGGACATACGTTTCTTATGTAGAGGTTCGGGTGGAAATCGGGAGTCTCAGGACTCCGGAAACGATTCGAGCGGCCATTATCACACGTCTTTTCGCCAGTTCAGCGGGTGCTCCGTCAGGGCGACAACAAGGTCAAATCGGGTCGTGGACCAGACACGCTGGCGTGTAAATCAACCCAAACGCGCATCTCGTTAGCGTAGCGACCATACACGTCAGATTTCGATAATCAGGGTCCCGTCGATAGAGACGGCTCGTGCTCCGATTCCAGGCCATGCAACGCTGTCGGAGGTTCCGATGAGGATCGGCGGTGGAGAGGCCGGTGGTCGGAGGATCGGTGGTCGGCGACGAGGGCAGGCCGGGCTACGTCCGACCTCATCTCGGGTCAGACTGGCCATCTTTTCGATGCTCGGGCCGGGCGGTCTGGACGGGGTAGACGTGCTCGACCTTTACGCGGGCACGGGGGCAATGGGGTTTGAGGCGCTGAGCAGGGGCGCACGCAGAGCGGAGTTCGTAGAACTTAACGAAAGACGCTGCAAAGACATAACGGAAGCCGCAGAACGGCTCGGATTTACAGACCGTGTGACGGTGCTAAGAGGCCGGTGCGAACGGATCACCGCGACGCTGACCGACCGATTTGACGTCGTATTCATCGACCCGCCTTACGAGGACGTTCCGTTCGCCGAGGTGATCGGCAATCTCGATAACGCCGACGCACTTAATCCGGACGCAACGATCTTCGCTGAGCACTCGGTAAGGACTGAGCTGGAGGACCGATACGGTCGCCTGGAAAGGACAGACCAGCGGCGGTATGGCGACAGCGCGGTCTCCACGTACCGGATATCAGAAGCTTTTGAGGACGACCGGGAAGTCCGGTCGTCGACAGACCGACAGGACAAACAAGGGACGTAGTCATCGCGAGCATTGAAGTTAAGGCGCTTTACGCCGGGACGTTTGACCCGGTCACTGAAGGCCACATGGACATCGTTCGACGGTCCATAGAGCTTTTTGACGTGGTGGTAGTCGGCGTGTACGACCTGCCCCAGAAGTCGTTGATGTTCAACACACAAGAACGGGTCGACCTTTTTCGACGGGCCTTGCCGGACTTGCCGGACGTCGAGATATCGCCTTACTCCGGCCTGACGGTGCGATATGCGTCAGCGATCGGCGCGCATGTCCTTGTCCGGGGACTGCGCATCGGGGCCGATTATGAGTACGAGCGCGAAATGGCGTTGATGAACCGGGCGATGCAACCGGATGTGGAGACGGTCTGCCTCATGAGCAGCCTCCACCACCAGTTCATCAGCTCAAGCCGGGTGAAAGAAATAGCCGCGCTGGGAGCCGAGATTGACTCCTTCGTACCGGCACACGTATCGGCCGCGGTGGCTGATCGTTTAAGCAAACGAGGGGAAAGCAACTAGCGGGGCCGTTGAACGGCAGTAGCGCCAGGGATCGCGGCCACGCGCACCCGGCAGGGCAAATCAGGGGGCAAAAATGTCTTTGGAACAACGATTGGAAGAGCTTGAGTCGCTTGTCGCGGGAGGCCGCGTACCGGCGACTTCCCGGACACTCGTGAACCTGGAGAGGTTCAACGCGCTCATCGAACAGATGCGAAAAGACCTCCCGGAAGAGATGGGCGAATCGCAGGCGATCATTCGTCAAAAGGAAAGCGTGATCAAACAGGCGGAGATCGAAGCCCGCCGTATTCGCGCCTACGCCGACGAAGAGGCGACGACGATCCGCGAGACGGCGGAAGAGAAGGCAACCATCGCCGTAGACACGGCTGCCGAAAAAGCGGCCAAGATGGTCCAGCAGATGGAGGTCATTGCCGAGGCTGAACGTCAGGCGGTCGCTATCGCAGCGGAAGCCAACGGTCGCGCCGGCGGGATCATCGAAAGTGCAGAAGTCGAGGCGGCACGAAAGATCGAGGAAGCCGAGAGCCGGGTCGGGATGATGATGAACGATGCCGAGGCGGACGCCGATAACAGACGAAACGGCGCAGACGCGTACGCAAGCGAAGTCCTCTTCGCACTTGAGGAGCACGTATCCGGAGTCCTCGGCAAGGTCCGCGCAGGGCTGGACCTGTTGGAGTCACGGGCTCCTTCCGACAGGACGGCTGTCCGTTAGCCGCTTCTACAACGACGTTGACCGGACGAACTCGCCCGGGCCGAAGATGGCCCGGGCGAGTTTGTTTCTGGCGCCAATGTTCCCCGTGCGCCGACAGGCAACACTCACCGTGCATACCCTACGACCATGGTCCGCCGGAATCCGTGTTAACACGGATGCGTGCGAGGCGCCGCACTCCTTACCCTCGACCTGCGGCATTCCGCATTGCCAGGAAGGGTGGAAGACGGTGGCTCCCATATCCAAGGGCG
>JAQBUX010000035.1 GCA_027623795.1 Chloroflexota bacterium | reverse complement strand
GGATGACGCGATGGTCTTAAAACACCACCTTGACGGACGTGACCTGAGGGCGTGGTTCGATAGTATTCGTCGGTTGATCGTCCTCTCCTTGACCTCCCTCCTGCGTTCCAGTATCTCGTACTGTCTGCCGGGGGGCGACTCCGCCCGTTGAGAAGTGTGAGAGTCGATCTGTAGGTACTGGGCAATTGACTCCCTATCGTAAAGCCACCCAGTCAATCGCTTCTTGGGCATCTATAGCCTGTGCGTATCTGAGTGTCGTGGTGGGCGACGTATGGCCTGCATAGCGTTGTACCGACCTTAATGGCACTCCGCCCCTAAGCAACTTTGTGATGGCCGTGTGTCGAAATCTGTGAGCGTACAAGCCGTCTGCGAAAGTGTCAGGCGCAGATTGTTCGGCTCTGCTTAGAACACCTCTCAAACCATCAGCGGACAGCCTTCGCCCGTCATAAGTCTTCCAGAGAGCGCCCTCACTCTCACCTCTGGCCACGAGATACCTCTCGATAGCCTCATCACCGGATGTGCCTACGGATACAACACGTTGTTTTGAGCCTTTGCCAGTGACCTTCACTCGACCGTCTTCGGCCACGTCACTCACATTCATGGTGATCAACTCGGAGACTCTCACGCCAGAATTCAGCAGGACGGTCAGAATTGCTCGGTTCCGGAGTCCTAATATGGTGTCTCCGCCTTCTACGACCTCGAACATGCGCTCAATCTCATCTTCTGAGTACGCCATCGTTTGAGCCTGACTCGGTTTGACCTTGATGCCATCGATGGGGTGAGTCCAGGCATCGGAGACATCACAAGTGTCCCTGACGTAATTAAGAAAAGTCTTCAGGGTTTGGTGGTGAAGCTTCAAAGACCCATTCGAGAGCGGTAGCACTCTCCCACCAACACGACGACGGCCTTTTCGGATATGGGCTAAGAACTTGACTACATGCTGACGGTCTAAACGTCGTATGTCCGAGATGTATTGACTCTCACACCACGCCACGAATGGTCTGAGTTTGTCCTCGTAGAACCCAACGGTCCGTGGAGCCAACTGGGATTGCTTCTCGTCTAGGAACCGCTGTAAGACACTCTTAGGGCTGTATTCGGACTCCCCGGCAAGTGGAGAGGCCATCCATGTCTGAAAGCGGACTCTAAGGTCTTTGGAAGCATTTCGACGCCCAGAGAGGACTAGAGAGAGCAGTGAATGGGAGACTCCTAGATCAATCGCTAGTTGCCTGATCGATAGTCCAGCAGCCTTACGACGTTGATCGACCTTGTGCAGCATGTAACCACCTCGCCTGATTTAGTGGTTACAAGGCCGCCAATAGGCACCATCCAGTGAGAAATGTGTCCCACGATTCGATTAGCTTTGGTGCCGAGGGCGGGAGTCGAACCCGCACGGGCGTTATGCCCAACGGTTTTTGAGACCGTCGCGTCTACCATTCCGCCACCTCGGCAACCTGGCCGCCGTTCTCGATCATGATGATCACTGCGGTCGAGCTCGGTCGAACTCTGAAATGGTACAGGTCAGCCGCCCGGTAACGCACGGGCCGAGACGTTTTTCGGGAAGCCGGTTTGCTGGAACCGAGAATATTGTGATGTCCGGTCGACCGGTCTGGGGGACGCAAAGGTCATGACGGTCCGCACTGGTTCAATATTGCGGGTGCGGCTGAGGTCAGCTGAGAACAGCATGTGCGGTCCGCCCCGCGGGGTATTCGGAACGATGTGCGCTCGTGCGGGGCCAACGAGGCAATTGTGCGTGGTAGCCGCCGCATGATCGGGCCGGCTTAACGTTGTTATGGGTCGATCGGTATCGACCCGAGGGCAGGTACCGTTCCGGCCCTACGATGTGCCGTGCGAGGTGCTTATATGCAGCGTTGCGGAGGCGCCTGCGCTTGGGTCTTGTCGGCGCCACGCTTCACTTCGCCGGTCACGCGACTCAATCGACCCGCCACCCATCCGGGCAATTCGACACGGGCCACTCGCACAGCGAATACGAGACCGTATTCACCTATTTCTGGAGATGGGAGAGCCTACCTGCGGGCCATGGGGCGTTGCGGCTGGCCGGCCTGACCGGGCGGTCGCATGCCCGGCTGACCTTGCGGCCGCATGCCGGGCCGGGCCTGTTGTTGGGGAGCCTGCATCTGCGGCGCTGCACGTGACGCTTTCACCATAGCCACGATAGAGGTGAGGTGCTGCATCATCTGCGCCTGCAACTTCTGCAGATTGACCGAATTCGTCTGTCGGATCGAGACGACCGCCTCTTCAAGGCGTTCGACGCGGGCGGCAAGGGCATCGAGCTGTTCCAGCCGGCCGAGTGCGCCCTGTAGCGAGGCGACCTTCGCAGACAGGGCGTCAAACTCTTCAGAAGATGCGCCTTCTGTGGGTTCCGGGGGCGGCGCTGCGGGGGCCGCGCTCGGTCCGAGGTCGGATGGCGCCTCCACTGAAGGCGTCGCACCCGCCAGGAGAGCATCTATGTCGCTCTGTGAAAGTACGTTATTGGCGGCCACTAAGGTCCCCGTCTAAATCTTCGGGCTTCCCGGGGACGGGACTCCCCTCCACCCTTGCGCAACCGAGCGCGCTCATGTGAGCACCGTCAAACGTATCGCCCGCATGATCAACCTACTTCCGGGAATCTACCGATCAGACTCGACGGGCAGGCTCCAAAACGGCATCGCGCTTACGCGGCTTTTGCAACCACAAGGTCAGGCCCGCGTTGGTACAGAGACGTGGACCGACGTTCAAATCCCATCGTCGAAGCGTCGAGCAGCGTCTCTGTTCCTCCGATGAAGAAATACCCGCCGGGCCTCAATGCCGCAGCGAATCGCTCATTCAGATCGTGCTTCGCTTCTTCGGAGAAGTAGATGACGACATTTCGACAGACGATCAGGTCAAACCCTGAATCGAACCGATCCATGAGGAGATTGTGGCGGCGGAACGTCACTCGCTTGCGGATGTCATTGTTAATCCTGAACCCGCCGTCCTCCTCGTCAAACCACTTACGAAGTTGGGCGTCTGACAAGTTTTTCAGATCCGACTTTGCATACGGCCCTCCCGCGGCGGCCCGGTCCACGACTTTCGCGTCCAGATCGGTCGCCAGAATCTTGTGCGGCCGATTGGGCGCAAGCGTCTCCAGGATCATGGCGATCGTGTACGGTTCTGAGCCCTGGGAGCAACCGGCGCTCCAAATTTTCAGAGCGGAGCTCCTGGCGAGCAGTTCAGGAAGGACCTTGGTTTCCAGGTCCGTCCATGAATGAGGATCGCGGAAGAAGTCGGTCACGTTGATGGTCAGAAAATCCTTCAAGGCGTCCGCCGCAGCGGGGTCTTTTTCGATCAGGTCCGCGAAAGTTTGCGTTGAACCACCGGCGACCCTGCTGATGTAGCCATCCAGCCGCCTGACCATCTGCCGTGGCTTGTAAAAGTTCAGGTCGACTCCGGTCGATCTCTGAATTGCCGGCATAAGTCGTTCATATTCAGCGTCGTTCATTGATTGTTTACCTTGCTCCCGATCGGGCCTGCGCGGCTCCGGTTGTGCTCAGGACTCCACATATCCGAACGATCTCATGGGCGACGGCATCGATCGGCTTCACGCGGTCGGCGTAGCCCGCGTCCACAACGGACTTTGGCATGCCGTACACGGCACAGGTCGATTCATCTTCAGCAACCACGCTCCCGCCTGCGGCCTTGATGGCTCCGCATCCGTCACGACCGTCAGAGCCCATGCCCGTCAGGATCACGCCGTGACATTTGCCCCGGAAGGTCTGGACGGCGGACAGCATCGTCACGTCTACCGACGGCCGAACCCCGTGGACTTCCGGCCCGGTGTCAAGGACGATCCTTCCGTTGCCCTGAAGCGTCATATGGAAGCCGCCGGGAGCCATCAGAACACGGCCACGTTTCAGTCGGTCGCCGTCAGAGGCCTCTGCGACCTCCAACTCAGATGCGCTGTCGAGACGGGCAGAGAGGGATGCAGTGAAATGTGGTGGCATGTGCTGGACGATGAGCACGGCGGCGTTCAGGTCTCCGGGAAGCTTGGGGATTACCTGTGCCAGCGCTTTCGGGCCGCCCGTGGATGATCCGATGACGACAAGCGTGTTGAAATCTCCGCCCACCGGGGTCTTGGAAACTGAACTACGCGGCGGCGTTGATCGTCCCGCCGTGACGCGCGCGCCTGCTGCCACACGGAGTTTTTTCGCGAGCTGGGTGATTCCATCATCGGAGCCCGTCGGAGAGGCCACTGAGACCTTCAAGAAGAAGTCGATGGCTCCCAGCTCAAGCGCCTGCATGGTCACGTCAGCGCCAGGCCCGGTCAGTGCGCTGAGCATCACGATCGGGGTTGGCTGTTCCGCCATGATTCGTTTTACTGCGCCAAGTCCGTCGAGTCGCGGCATCGTGACATCCATCGTGACGACGTCAGGGCGCAGCGTCTTCACTTGCTCCACAGCTTCCAACCCGTCCTTCGCCTGACCGACGACCTCAAGGTCCGGCTCGGCGTTTATCTTGCGGGTGATGATCGACCGCACGAATGCAGAGTCGTCAACAACCAGAACGCGGACCGGACCTTTCGTCTGATTACTGGAACCGCCGCGGAATGTGGATTGCGAGTTTGTGAAAGTCACCGATCAGGCCACGAGCTTTTCTACCGCATTGAGAACGCGCTCGGGGGCGAACGGCTTCACTATGAAGTCCGACGCGCCGGCTTTTAGCGCCTCCACCACGATCGATTGTTGGCCCATCGCCGTTACCATTGCGACGCGTGCGTTGGCGTCGATGGAACGGATCTCCTTCAGCGCCGTGAGCCCGTCCATGTCCGGCATCGTGATGTCTAACAGCACGGCGTCGGGGTGTTCTCGCTTGAAGCAGGCCACGGCTTCCGCGCCCGTGCTCGCTTCAACGACTTCGTACCCGTTCTCGGTCAGTAGCCTCGTCGCCTTCATCCGCATGAAGGCCGCGTCGTCAACAACCAGAATTTTTGTCACCGGTTCCTCCTAAAGCTCGATCTGCTCGCGGTTGGACGCGGTTACCGCGAGCCTTCCCGTGTCGAGCCAGAGCTTGACTGTTCTGCCGTGGGAGCCGCCGACGTCAGCGCCGGCGATGCGTGTAATCCCGGAATCGGCGAGCGCCTTCCGGGTTGCTTCTATGTTGCTTTCACCGATCTTGAACACCGCGCCGAGGGCGCCGGTTCCGGCCATCTTTGCCCCACCGGACATACGGATTACGATCCGGGACCGGTTAGCTCCTTGCCGTTCCATTTCACTCAGGAGAAGCGGCACAGCGCTGGTCGCATACTTGGGTGAAGCCTGATCCGTCCGACCGGTTCCATCCGGGAGGACGATGTGGGCCATACCGCCGGCCTTCGTCGACGGGTCGTAGGCGCTAAGCGCGATACACGATCCGAGGCCGAGACAGACGAGAATACTGGGAGACTTTTTCACATAGAGTTGGCCGAGTCCGACGACAACGGTTTCTGCGATTTCTACTGTCACGCAGCGCTCCGTTCTCTCAGCGCCAGGTCTATCAGGGCGGTGCTCGGCAGGACCAGGAATGCGCCCTCGATCTGCATGTCGGCCGTCCCGAACTTCGTCTCTACCGCCATCACGTCGTCCGCTTCGAGCATCATCTGGGCGAGGATCGCGTCTATGACGGACCCGGCCATGTCGTTGATGACAAGCGGCGGCGTCGGCAACAACTGTCCGTCGGTGTTGTCGCCAAGCACGGTCAGGAAGAAAGCCCCCATTACGTTGCCCATCTCACCGAGAACGGAAGACTCCATCTCGCCGATCTCGGTCGCCGTTCCCTCCGGCTGCATCATCAGCATGTCGATCAACTTGAACGCGGTGGCGGGCTCGAACGCCAGAAGCAACTGACCGGGCGCCGTTCCCTGGATCCCCAGGTACACGCCGGCGATCAATGTTTCTGGCCCGCCCAGAAGATCGTGGACCCTTGTGGCATCCTCCTGACGCGGATTCAACGACTCGACGCTGACCTCCTGGCCTACCATCTCAGAGAGTCCCGATACGGCGCTGTTGATGCCGTCGAATACGAGCCGCGCCCACCGGTCCCCGTCATCGTTTTTGTCAGGCGCGCGCGCAACCTGGTTAATACTCATCTCGCTGCCTTTCGGGTCGGCCAATCAAGCCGCCGCCTGGAACACTTCGGGGTCGGCCTCTGTCTGATCTATTGAGGCGTTCTGCGGCTCACTTTGTAGCTGGTCCTCCCGTTGGGGACGCCTTCCCGCCGCGTTAACTAAGCTGGCGACGTCAGCGATTAGCACAACCCTGCCGTCGCCCAGGATGCTCGCTCCTGAAATACCTTTGACGTCGCCCACAAATCCTCCGAGGGACTTCACGACAATCTCTTGTGGCTCGGTGAGCGTGTCGACACCGAGCATCACCTGGCGGTCCCCGGAGTTGACGATTACCCCAAACTCGGCGTCTGCGGCGCGGCCGGCGCCGCTGCCGTTCGGCCACATGTCGTGCAACCGGATCAACGGGATCACCTGGTCACGAATGGTCATGAGTTCCGTACGGCCGCCGACCGTTGTCAGCGCGTGATGGCTGAGCTTGACGGTCTCCGTGACGTACACGAGCGGCAGCGCGTAGTCGCGCTTGCCGACCTTGACGAGCAGAGAGTTGACCGTCGCGAGCGTCAACGGCAGGCGGAGCACCAGTTCTGTGCCGACGCCGAGCGCTGTGTCGACGGTGATCGACCCGTTGATCGCCTCGATGTTGGCCCGGACGATGTCCATGCCGACGCCGCGGCCCGAAACTTCGGTCGTCTCGGCAGCAGTGGATAGGGCGGGCGTAAATATCAGGTTGACCGCCTCTGACTCTGACATTCGCGAGATGGACTCCAGAGTCTCCAACCCCTTGGCGACCATCTTTTCTTTCAGCTTCTTGGTATCGATGCCACGTCCGTCGTCCTTGACGGAGATCGCGATATAACCCTGCTCGTGATATGCCGAGAGCCGCAGTGTCGCCATTTCTGGTTTGCCGGATGCTCGCCGTTCCTCGACCGACTCGATACCGTGGTCGATCGAGTTGCGAAGCAAGTGAACCAGCGGATCGTAGATCCGCTCGATCACCGTGCGGTCGATCTCGGTGTCCTCGCCGTCGGTGACGAACTCCACCCGCTTGTCGAGGCTCAGGGCCAGATCTCGGACCATACGTGTGAATCGCCTGAAGACCGTTCCGACAGGCAACATCCGGGCCTTCATGATGTCCTCTTGGAGCTCGGACACGACCTTCGTCAGATGGCCGGAGGTCTCGGACAGGGAGTCGATTAGATCATCGTCTTTGTATCGGCTTTCGAGGATCCGGCCGATCTGGGCAATCCGCGTCCTGTCGATCACAAGTTCGCCGATCATGTTCGCGAGGTTATCGAACCGTTCGACATCGATGCGGACCGTCTGGCCGCCACGCTGAGGTTTGTTGTGGGACTCTTCACTGACGGCCGCGTCCGGCGCGGCGCCGGACTGATCGGACGCCGCAGCCTCTACGGGAGCCTGTTGGCTGGATACGTCGGCGAACTCCACCGACTCAACGTCTTCGATCGCCTTCAGGGCTGCCTCAAGGACATCCTGGCCGGCCTCAGACACCAGTACCGCTTCGATCGTCACACCGACAATATCCGCCTCGATCTCAGAGGACGTGGGTGAGCAGGCGAGGAGGTCTCCGTTGTTCGAAAGTTCAGATACGATCTGAAACGCGCGCACCGTCCGCCATTCACATGAGTCGATCAGTGTCACGATGGGCCGGTAGACCGATTGGCCGGCGGCTTCCGCCTCGAGGATGGCCGTGAGCGTGTCGTGGTCTATCGACAGTTTGGCCGGCCCGGCCTGCGCCCCGGCGTTCATATCGTCCGGCGTGCCCGACGCCGCTTCCAACTCGGCTACAACGGCGTCAATGTCCGGCTCTTCGTCTACTTCGCCAGCGAGTTGTTGTTTGAACGCACGCAACGTGTCCAGGCTGTGGAGGAGGGCGTTGACGATCTCCGTATTGACGGAAAGATCGCCGTTCCGGAGCCGGTCAAGGAGCGTCTCGGACGCATGGCCGACTGCGGCCATGTTCGAGTGTCCGATCGTTGCGGCGGAGCCCTTGAGTGTGTGCGCCGCGCGGAAAATCTCCTGCAACAACTCTTCGCTTGCGCCGTCGTGCTCCAGACGCAGAATGTCGTCGTCGAGGAGCTGGAGTTGCTCCTCAGCTTCCTGAAGGAAGACCTTCAGATCCTCGGGAGTTATGTCTGCGGCAAGTTCCATTGCGGAGTGTCTAACCTCAGGCGCGACTGTCTGGCGGACGTGCGGATTGGAATCGCACAATGTAGGCGATCTGGAAAGTTCGGAACGGTTGTGGTGGCGGTCAGGCGGCCGCGAGGAGTTCCACGGCGCCGTCTGCGCGGCCTACCGTCAGAACTCGTTCGAGGTCAAGCAAAAGGACAAGCCGGGATTCGAGCTTCGCGATCCCGACGATATAGTCGGACCCGCCAGCCGCCATCACGTTGGACGGTGGTTCGATCTGGGTCGTAGAGATGCGCAGAACTTCGGTAACTGCGTCCACGATCATCCCGATGTCGTGGCCGTCGATGTCGACGACGACGATCCGGCTGTCCCGCGTGATCTCCGCCTGCGGCAGATCAAACCTCTTGCGCAGGTCTACCACGGGCGTGATGCGGCCGCGAAGGTTGATCACGCCGGAGACGTAATCAGGCCTGTGCGGGACGGAGGTTACGTCCTGCATGCGAATGATCTCTCGCACGGTTCCGATATCGACCCCGTACGCTTCCTGGGCGAGGTCGAACACCACCAGTTGTTGCTCGGCCTGGGTGTTCGTGCTGTCTTCAGCCAACTTGTCGCTCCTGGGAGTTTGGTTTGATACATATGTGGCGTACACAAGACGCCGGAGCCCGAGCCAGGGCCTGGTATCGGCCCGACTACAGTTACATTCCGGCGCCCTCTGTCAGGTATAGCGGCATCGGAGTGCCGGGGGCGACGGTGAAAGATCGCGGGCCGGTGAGTGAATGTCCGCCGGGCAATTCGGCTGTAATTCCTGTGCCACATCAGTGATAGCCACAGGCCGGGGTGGAGTGACATCACCCCCGGAACGGAAATACCCGGGTGCTAGCATGGCGGTTCGGATACGGGCGTTATCCCCAAGGGCTCGATTATCTGGAGTTCCTCATGCGGCTCAGGCTGGAACGGCCGATCGTTTTCATCGATATTCAGTCCACCGGGCTGGACCCGAAAACTGCCCGAATCGTCCGGCTGTCGACCCTCAAAATCGATCCAGACGGCGCACACGCCAATCGGCAAGAGCTGATAGACCCGGAGGCGCCCATTCCTCCCGGCGCGACAGCCGTCCACGGAATCTCGGACGACGATATCGCCGGTCGGCCCCCGTTCCGCTCGTTTGCGGGCGCGCTCGCTGGATATCTGGACGGCTGCGATCTGGCAGGTTTCGCGATCGAGCGGTTCGCGCTCCCCCTGCTCCGCGCTGAATTTGCCCGCGCCGGCCACGAAGTTTCGTTTGAGGGCGCCGCCGTAATAGACGCCATGACGCTGTTCCACCGCCGTGAGCCGCGTGATTTCGCCGCCGCGTACAGGCGTTTTGTGGGTGGAGAACCGCCGGACGACATGGGCGGCGCAGAAGCTGCGTTTCGCGTCCTTGAGGGGGAGTTGGATCAGTACGCCGATCTTCCGGACGACGTCGAGGGGCTTGAAACATATATTCACCCGGCCAATCCGGATGCGGTAGACCCGGACTCGCGGCTTGTGCGCGGGTCCAACGGCGACGTGTTGTTCAACTTCGGGCGACATCGAGGTGAACGTCTGTTACGTGTCGCGGAGGAGGCGCCGGATTATCTCGAATGGGTCGCCGGGAATGACGAATTTAGCGCCGCCGTACGTGAAACCGTCGGTGCGGTCCTACGCGGGGAACTATTGCCCGTGCAAGATGAGGGCGATCCCGCCGTGGCCCCGGATTGATAGGCGGTGGATGCCAGGGCAACGCCCGGTGGTCGCGTTCGCGCCGGACCATCGGAAGATATGGTTGCTCGGACTAAGACGGCTCCGGCGGACCGTGTTCAAGAAGCCGCGGCTCGCCGGTGAGGGTCAGCTCAACACACGGCATCCTGTCCAGGATGCGGCGCACGATATAAAACGGTCCCCACCATGGCAGATGGAGACGTTTATTGCATCGGATGGCGCCGAGCAGGAGACGAAAACGTCCGCGTGGAAACTCGGGACGCTCTGCCCAACGCTCGATGAACGCCAGCAGATGTTCAACGCGCTCGCTGCGATCCCGTAGAACGCGGGCCGTAGCTGGAATCTCGTAATAGCGTTCGCCCTCCACGGTCGACACCATTACGGACGGGTCTGCGGCCATATTCGCCACCCAGTCCCTGGGTCCGGGGTATCCCGACAGGTAGATTCTGTGTCGCCCGTCCCATGTATAGGTCGTCTCGGCGGTTCGTTTGCCGCCCGACCGGCGACGGGTCATCGTGGTCCGTATGACGAAACTATGATCCAGAATGTGCCGCAGATCCTCCGGAAGTATGGGGGGCGATGGGGCGTGTTCAGTAGTGCTCATGTTGAAAAGTCCGTTACCGTCAAAGAGGGAGGGCGGGCTAACGACGGATGTCGATGATGCCGTTGGCGGTTACAAGTTCAAGCGCCGCGGTCCCGGCCTCCGGCGCCACGACGATGTTGGCGCCGGAGAGCGGCTGCTTACCGTCATGTAGCAGTATGGCGCCGCGTCCGGCTTCGGCGAGGACCGGAAGGTCAGGCGCACGACTCAGGTCAGCGAAAATACTGCCGGCGCCGGTCTCCATCCGACTTATCGCTGAGGCGGTAGGCGACCCTCGCAGAAATATCGAACCGCGTCCGGTGTAGGCGTCGATCTCTCCGTCGAAGCGATTGACCGTTACTGCCCCAAGGTTCGTAGTGATCGTGAAGTTTCCCGTAACGTCCGTGAGGATGGCGTCGCCTTCGGTCAGCGTAATCGTGCCGTTCGCCTCGAGTGGACCCTCAATGTCCACCGAAACGTCCTCGCCGTTGACTTCGATCTCCGTCCCGGGCGGGATCCACAACCGGACGATGGCGTGCGATCTGGGAGCGTACTCAAGGGGGATATCGGTCTCGATCAAGAGGTGCGAGGTCGGAAGGATCGCACCGGGCCGCACGCGATGTGTGACCTTCGGGCGGTTTCCGAGCTCACCCTGCGTAATCACCGAGCCGGGTTCGCCACTGAACAACTCGATATCTGTTCGAGAGGCCTCGATCACGAGCTTGAGGTCATCGTTGACGGGCGTGATGTCCTGAACGAACTCGATGTCGCCGCCTTTGCTGACGCAAACAGCGGACACGCTGAGGATGGAGATCAAGACTACGACGAGGCGCAGACCGCGCGTCAGTAGGCCGAACCCTGGTTCGGCGTCGGTCGAACTGCGAACTGATCGGTGAAAAATCATGAGGATATGGGGCGCGAATCGTACCGCGACGGCGCGTCTGGATGCAGCGCTCTCGGCGTATTGGCGTTCTTGTGTTCCGGTGAGATGTCCTCCAAACGGAGAGTTTTGTTAACATGCGACCGGCGAGGGACCCTACAGGGAAAGCTCACGGCAGTTTCGGGAGGACGAGATGACGGCCCTGACCGAGCAGCAATTGGAACAGTTTCACCGGGAAGGCTACCTCCTGGTCGAGGATCTGTTTGATCCGGCCGAGGTGCTCGATCCGATGATCGACGAGTATGAGGGTGTCCTGGACCGGCTGGCGTACGAGTTGCACGAATCCGGGGCGATTCAATCACGGTATGAGAACCTGGAGTTCGGAGAGCGCGTCACGCAGGTGTATCGCGATTCCGGCAAGGTCCACGCCGGTTATTTCGACTTCTCCTTGCCCCAGAAGGGGATCAAATACGACACGCCGATGTGGCACGGTCCAAGGGTGTTCGATGCCCTTTCCAACCCGGACATCGTGGATGTCGCCGAATCCATCCTCGGCCATGAAGTGTTCTCGAACCCGGTCCAGCATGTCCGAATCAAACCGCCAGAGAAACTCGTCCCGATAAACCCGGACACCGGCCACGTGCAGCTCGGCGCGACTCCGTGGCACCAGGACAACGGGGTCATCAACGCCGAGGCCGACGAGTCCGACATCCTTACCGTGTGGTTTCCCGTGTGGGACGCCGACGAGGAGGCCGGGTGTTTGCAGGTGGTGCCGCGTTCCCACAACGACGGCCTGCTGACGCATTGCCCGTCTGGTGCGGGCAACAAGGGTTTTGGTATGGAGATTCCCGATGCCCTGTTCGATGTTGAACGCGCCGTACCCGTTCCTATGAAGCGCGGCAGCGTGCTGTTGCTCACCAGCCGAACTTGCCATAACTCCCTGTCAAACAACAGCGATCGTATCCGCTGGAGCCTCGATCTCAGGTACAACCCGATTGGCCAGGCCACGGGCCGTGCTGCGTTCCCGGGATTCGTGGCCCGCAGTAAGGAAGCTCCTGAGACCGAGTTGCACGATGCCGAAGAGTGGGCGCGTATCTGGCGTGACGCCCGCTTCCATCTCGCTCAGCAGGCGGATCCGGTGTATAACCGCTGGAACTCGGACGACCCGGCCTGCGCGTAAGTGGGCTGTGGCGTGCGACAGGCCACTGGTCGGGTTCCCCGTAATGAGCCCGTCTGAGCGTTAACGATGGCGGCGACGAGCCCTGAGTCGCTTTAGACTCGCGGTATATGTTTCCACGCCGTCCCGAGCGTCCGCCCGGCCAGCCCGGCATCAGACGTCCCCAACTCTGGGATACCTCCCAGCCTTACAGCGCGCCCGCGCCAGCAGCGGATATTCCAGGCCGGGGCGCGCAGGCACGCCCTGCGGATTGGGCCGGAGCGAGGGACGACGCCGGTTCAGCGCCTCCTGACGAGCTCTGGCGCATGTTCATCGCCGTAGAACTGCCGCCAGACGTGAAGGCCGCACTGACCGGGACGGCATGGTCCATGCCGGACTTTTTGCGACCGGCCGTTCGCTGGTCGCAAGCGCAGATGATGCATCTGACGTTGCGGTTCCTCGGCGACACCGAGCCCGACCTCGTCGAAGCCATAGCGGCGTGCATGCGCGAGGCGTCCGAGCGATCGGCTCGCTTCACGCTGCGACTGGACGATACCGGGGCGTTTCCCGCGTTCAACCAGCCACGCGTCTTCTGGGTCGGTATCGCGGGAGAGATAGATCGGCTGGGAATGCTCCATACGCGGATAGAAGGGTCACTCGCGGGGATCGGCATCGCCACCGAGGACCGCCGGTACAACCCCCACCTCACCGTTGGGCGTCTACAAAGCCAGGTCCCGCCTTTCCAGGCGGCGCAGGTTGGTCAGGCGTTCGCCCACGCCAAATTGCCGGACCCTCGGCCCCAATTCCTGGTGGACTCGCTCGTCCTATTTCGAAGCCAGTTGCAGCCCGACGGCCCGCGCTACGAGGAGCTGGCACGCGCTTCTCTCGCGTAAGCGCCGTCGGAGCCGGGTGATGGTTCGCGTTAACCCGACGGCGCTGGTGGAGTCAAACATCTCCGCACGACTGGCTGAATCTGAGGGTCGATCAGCAACGACCCGAAGGGCGGAGCAAGGAGCCCGTCTCAGAAATCGCCATCGGACGCGATTCCACGAAGGGAACTTCTCCCTCACCCCAACCCTCTCCCGCTTGGAGAGGGGGTTTCTGAGACGGCCTGCAAGCCCCGCCCCTACGTCTGCGACGCGACCGTCGGCTCCGCTTCGGCTGCGATGGCGGATGGCGTTGCCTCAGTCGGCAGGCGTTGGCGCGACCACAGGCGCCTGGGTGCGGATTCGTTCGAGGCTCGCAGACAGGGATTCAAGGTGATTACGCTGATCGCGGACCGCCAGGTGAGCGGAGTAACGCGACGTAAGCAGGGCCCCCACAAGAAGGATGATCGTCGAGACGTACACCCACGCCATCAGGGCGATGACCGCGCTCACGGCCCCGTACACGTCGCTGTAGCCACGGAAGCTCCCCAGGTAGATCACGAACACGACCTTCGCGATCTCGAATGCGGTTCCCGCCAGCAGCGCCGGTAACCACACCTCACGAACGCGAACGCGCGTGTTTGGTAGCCACTGGTACAGCAAGAAGAAAGATATGAAGGTCGTGGCAAAGGGGAGTGTTAGAGCCACACGGCTCCAGAAGCTCTGGCTTACGGTGTCGTTGGGGAACAACACCGTCGTGAACTCGCTGATGAAGTTCAGGAAGGTCGTCGCAAAGATGGAGGTCAGCAACGCCAGGGAGGCGCCGAGCATCAGTGTGATGTCCATCAAGCGTTCTTGCAGGAACGGTCGAGACTTTCGGATACCCCAGATGTTGTTGATCGATTTGCGAATGGCGCCGAATACGGCCGTAGACGCCCAGAACAGCCCAACTGCGGCAAGCACGCTGCCGACGGCGGCTCCGCTAGTTACGTTGGCGATCACGCTCGCCACCAGGTCGCCCTCAACGGGTAATACTTCTGGAATACCTTCGATCAGCCTGTCGCGGAAACCTTCGGACTCCAGGACGAAGCTTGCCACGGCGATCAACGCGAGCATCAAAGGAAACATCGAGAACAGCGCGTAAAAAGAGACCGCCGCCGCCATGTATGGCCCGTTTCGGCCAAGAAACTCGTTGGCGATACTGGCGGCCAGCCGGAAAAAGGCTCTTACTGGTCGCATACTGGCCTTCCCGCCGTCCAACGAGTTGCAATCCGGCGCCGAACGCGAGCCCCAACGACACGGCCGTCAGTAGTTGGACGGCCCGTTTGCGCAGGCCGCCCATTCTGGACGAACGCCCGCCCGCGCGCAAAGCTGACCGGCGGACGTGTTTGGGTGCTGAGCGAAAGCTGCGGGAGCAGGCTGACCGGGGGGAATGGCGCCGAATGTAGAATCACCGTCAATCTGAACCGCCCGGGTTCTTCGTCCCAATCCCGGGCACGTGTGCCCGTTCAGTCCGGGCGCCCGTTCGGGCGTCACGCAGCGCTTTCCGAGATATCTCCCGATGCAACCTCAGTGGCAGCCGAGGCCCGGCGATGTAGTCGTTCGCCGACCTCGCCAGGCTGAGATAGGTCCGGTCCACATAAACGTGGAGCGACGCTCGGTGCCGGTCCGCGGCCCGGCGTCGCCGATGCTGGTCGTGTACGGGTTCCTGACCTTGACCCTGATTGGCACGTTGTTGCTCTGGCTTCCGATCTCGCGGCAAGAGGACGGTTTCACGCCTTTCCTCACGGCGCTGTTCACGGCGACGTCCGCGATCACGGTGACGGGCCTTGTCGTAGTCGACACCGCCTCCTACTGGACGAACTTTGGCCAGGTCGTTCTGTTGGTTCTGGCGTTCATAGGCGGCCTGGGATTCATGACCTCCGCCGCGTTCCTGCTAATCATCGTCGGCCAGCGCATAGGCATACAGAGCCAGCTCGCGATACGGGAAGGCCTTGGCGTCAGACAACTCGGCGGCCTGCCCAGGCTGATCCGGCGCATCGTCGTGCTCTCGATCGTGGTGCAGCTAATCGGAACGTTATTACTGTTTTTGCGGTTTTACGTTTTTGGGAGTCTGTGGGACGGCATTTCTCTGGGCAGTGCGCTGTGGCAGAGCGCGTTCCTGAGTGTTTCAGCCTTCAACAACGCGGGACTTGTGATACTTCCCTCGGAGTATGTTCCCGGGTCCAGCCTGGAGGCGTTTCGCTCAGATCCGTGGGTGCTCGGCATCGTCGCCGGGCTCATCATCACAGGCGGTCTCGGATATCTGGCGATCTTTGACATCCTTACGATCCGCAGGTTTCACCGCTTTTCCCTTGAAACCAAGCTTGTACTGACCGGCACGGTTGCGCTCCTGATCATGGGCACGCTGTTTCTCTACCTGCTGGAAAAAGACAACGATGAGACGATCGGGGGTCTCAGTACCGCGAACCAGATAGGGGACTCGTTCTTCAACGCGACGATCGCCCGGACGGCCGGATTTGCGATCGACGATTTCAGCGAGCATCGGGATTCGACCAACGTCGTGTTTGAGACCTTGATGTTCATCGGCGGCGCGTCGGCATCGACCGCTGGCGGCATCAAGCTGAATACCTTCGCGTTGATCGTCATCGCGACAGCCGGCACTGTGCGTGGCCACAGGAACATATCGGCGTTCGGCAGGGAAATACCGCAAGAGTTGGCGAGGCGAGCGCTGGTTATAGGCGCACTCGCTACGTTTACGGTTGGGGGG
>JAQBUX010000356.1 GCA_027623795.1 Chloroflexota bacterium | reverse complement strand
TGGATATGGCGGACGCGTTCTGGGCATCGTGAACAACTCCTCTTCCAATAGAGCATCAATGTGTCCACCAAATCGGGTCAACTCCACCAGCGGTCGTATGCGCTTCCGGCTGACTCAAGGATTTCTTCCACGTCCTCCGGGTGGCCGCGCTGGATGCGGTGTATCGCCTCGCCGAGGGCTGCACGCAGGTTGTCGGCCCGGGCTCTCAGCGTGTCGTACCCGGACGCCGTGGGTTCCTCCGGCGCGCCGTTTAAGGTCACAACGTCGGACGGCACTGATTGCAGCGCCGCAGCCCCGTCGGGCAATCGGTCCGGGAACTGCTTTAGATCGTCGAAAGTAGGCCGCTCGTAGTACGGATGGTTGCACAGTTGCCGTACCGGTTGCAGTCGCCCACGTGGTCGTATCGCCATGCCAGGACCCTGACCGCCATTTGTTACCCCCTGTTGGCGAATGAAGTCTCGAGACGCGACTACGCGATCGTAGAGGCGGGCCTTGGTCCGCCCGCATCTTGAGCGCAGATTTGCGTCGTTTAGTCGATCGTCCACCGAGAGGGCGGGGCAAGCCCCGCCCCTACCAGGGTGCTGAATTACCCACCCGTCGACTGTTACCGAGTCGATTCTGGTTCCGGCTCATAGCTGGCCACTCCCCTGGAAACTGGCCAATCCAATCCTTTGCCGCTTTTTCAGCACCCTGCTGCATGTCTTGTTATCCGCAATCGCTTCAAGGCCGGACGACGAGCTGCAACTGTGTGCTCGGCTTGACCAGGCCCTCGAACGCTTCCTGCATGCCTTCAAGCGGGATGTATCCGACCTCCGAGATCAACGGCTTGACGGTAAGTTTTCCGGACGCCATCAATCCCATCGCACGATGCCAGTCGCCGGGCAGTGAGCCCCAGCTCGCCTTGAAACTTGTCTCGCGAGCCATCCAGTCGACCGGGCGCAGCGGCAACTCCTCCCACGGCACCGCAACCAGCACGACCTGGCCGGAACGGCGGACGATGTTGAAGGCTAGATCGAGCGTGGACGGGAATCCGGCGCAATCGAAAACGATATCGGGTCCGACTCCTCCGGTAAGCGCGTCGATCTCGACGCTCAGGTCCTCCTCCAGCGGATTGATGACGGCGTCCGCGCCCAACTCGGTTGCGGCGCGAGACCGTTCGGGAGCTGGCTCGGAGACGTACACCGCGCTGGCCCCGGCTGCTTTCGCCGCCTGGAGCGTGAGCAGCCCTATCGGCCCGGCGCCCAGAATGCCGACGGTATCGCCGAGCTTGAGGTCAGAGTTGCGGACGGCGTGTACGGCGACCGCGGTCGGTTCGCACATCGCCGCCTCTTCATCGCTGATGCCGTCCGGGATCGCGATCGGCTGCCACTCCTCCATCAGCACGAACTCCGCGTACCCGCGTATCGAGCCTTCGGGGAAGCCCATCGTCCTGTAGTTGTAGCGCGGGTGCGTGCGCGTCCCCGGCTCCTGGCCCGGTGGAGGATCGCCCCCGCCGCCGATCACCCTGTCGCCGACCTTCCACGCGGTAACCAAGGACCCGACCTCGACGACCGTCCCCGCAAACTCGTGCCCGAGGACGGTGCCGGGCGGAGCGATGTCGTACAGGAAGGCGTGGACGTCGGTTCCGCAGATGGCGCAGAAATGGACCTTGACCAGCAACTGGTTCGGCCCGGGCGAGGGCGTCGGGATCTCCTCTACCTCGAAGCGTTGTTTGCCTTTATAGACGGCGGCTTTCATAGTGTTGCCTCCCCGGTCGCTCCCGGCGCATGGCCAGGCTCACAAAGGGATCGACGATGCCGAACCCGCTCGCCCACAAGCGCAGGGGCGAGGTTCGGCAGGATACACCTTGCGCGGGCGTTGGGTGGGCCTACCTGCGATCTGGTCGTTTGAGGCGGGGCCGCTTGCGGCGATGGTGGTCGCCGTTGCACAGCACCCCTGATGTCGACCGATACGCCGGGTCAGGTTCAGAGGGCGTACGCAAGCGTTCGCTCCCGATAACGAGGGCGTCGTCCCGGCCGACCGCACTAGAGAGAGATCAAATCCTCGGAAAGATTCGTCCGGGAGATTTGGGCGAGCAGATCGCCGCCGCACTCAACGCGCGGTGCGTCGTACCGGCTGTAAATGCCGCCGGACGTAAGATGGCCGCCGTCCCATGCCCATGGGAACGGCGGCCGTTGCTGCCAGCACCCGACAGGAGGACTGGTGAGGCAGGTGAGTGTCCGGTAGAAGGAGACATCAAAAACCGGACGACATGGAGATCATCCCGCGGCTCGATACGCCCGAATACAGAGCAGCCTGCCAACGAGCAGGACGGCTGACACGCATGTCCAAGAAGACGGCACGGGTTGATGAACATCGGCAAGTGATTCCGAGGTCACCCATTGCGTCATTGACGACGCGACCCCGGTGGCGGCGCAAAACAGTAGATGACGGTCGACGCCAGCGGCCGAAACAACCCTAAGTGACTATCTCAAAACCCCTTCTCCCATCGGGTGTGTTTTCGGAGTCAGCCACTTGCGAGCCAAG
>JAQBUX010000034.1 GCA_027623795.1 Chloroflexota bacterium | reverse complement strand
CGTGACCATAGGGTCTTCGCCCACGAGACGGACGCGGTACTGCGCGATTCCGCCCAGGTGGTGATGCAGCACGTCCGCCTCAAGGTGAAGCACGACGCCGGTCCTGCCCTCGTATTGGACGCTTTGGCCAGTGATATTTGGATGTAGTACAACCCGGTCGCCATCGGCGTACTTCGCCATTAAGACACTCCACGACGGTCACCGTAAAGGGCCGCCATTTACCTCATCCGATCAAGGAATCTTAGCCCGGAAGCTGATCGATTCGTTCCCTCGAGAACTGATTGATGTCTCGGGCAATCTCCAGGGCGCGGTCAGAGTCGTAGGCCTCGTACACCTCCGCCGGTACACCGCCGGGCAGCCCGCCGGGATAGCGGGCCCCGAGATAGTGCTTATCGAGCAGAGGCCCTATCGACTTCATGAAATCGAACGACGGCTCGACGGCCATCGCGTCTTCGCACAGGTCGGCGAGTGAGTGTCCCCACACCTGTTCCGCCCCGCGGGCGAGGAGGTAGGCGGTCACCGCCTTCTCGGCAGACTGGTGACAGAGAAAACAGGCGAGCGCGTGCTTGCCGGCCACGGCAACGAACTCGGCGTCCGCGAGATCGATGCCTGACTGGGTCATCCACCTACCTGCGTTCTTGAGCGCTGGGGATTCAGCCAATGATCACCTCACCGTTGCGCTCCGCCGCTGCGAGCAGCGGGTCGATCTCGGCCAGCTCCTCGTACTCCTCCGGCGTGTAGACGAAAAAGCTCGTGTCTAATCGTGGCCGGAGGTGCGTAACCCAGAAATCCGACCTCCGATGAAACGGTTCGTTAGTTTGCTGGACCACGATCAATTCGAGCGCCGTTTCCGGTGTTACGGTCCCGACAGCCAGCTCGCCGGATAACGCGACGCGCATCGCCCCGAGCGGAGGCATCTCGGTTCGTAGCCGCTCCAGCTCCGCCTCAAGCAACTGTCGGCGTTGCTGAGCGAAGCCGTACATCATCGGCAACTGGCTCGCCTCCTCGTTTAAGTGTCGACCCGCGGATCGTCCCACACCGTTTTTGGCCGACCGGATCACTCTCGTGGGCTGGCCGTAAATGAAAAGGCGCCCCGAGGTAGTCGGGACGCCCCTCGTTCCACGTTATGTGCCGCTGTTAGACCGTGTAAAGCGTGGGGTGGTTTGGTTGTGGTGCGATCTCGGCCGGAGACAGCACGTACGCCTGCTTCTTGTACACCTGGATACGGTGCGAGCCGAAGTCCGGGATGTACATGCGTTCCTGGTCGTCGAATCTGACCATCGCGGGTCCCCGCAGGCGCTTCTGTTGCTCCGTATTTGCCATCTCGCGGTTGCGAAGTACTGCGGGGTTCGCCCTGACGTATATCTCTCCACTCTTTGACAGCGTCGCGTCGCCAATGAACTTGTCGACGTAACGCCCGTCTGGAGCGAACTGCTGAATACGGTTGTTCCCTCGGTCGGCGACGTAGATGTCGCCTTGATGGTCGACCTCTACCCCCGCCGGGCGATTGAACTCGCCATCGCCAGAGCCGGAGGAGCCGAACTCCATGATGAACTCGCCGTCCGGCGTGAACCTCTGGACGCGGTCGTTGTGCCAGTCTGCGACGAGGATGTCGCCCTCGCCAGTCACCGCTATGCCCCACGGCATGTCGAACTCGCCGGGTCCGCTACCCTTTGAGCCGAAACCGGAGATGTACCTGCCATCTTTGTTGAACTTCTGAACGCGGTGGTTAAGCGTGTCGACCACCCAGAGGTTCTCGTCGGCATCGAAAGCGATGCCTGACGGCCGGTTCATCTGTCCTTCACCGGAGCCTTCCTCGCCCCATTCTCCGACGGCCGTGCCGTCTTGCTTGAACTTGAATATCTTGTGATTGCCTTCGTCGGAGACGTAAAGAGTTCCCTCTGCGTCCCGGATCATCTGGACCGGCCAGAGCAGCTTTCCGCCGCCCAGTGTGTCCAGATCATCGTCGTTCCAGTTCGTCCGGCGGATGTTGCTGCCGCCAAGTCCCGGGCTGTCCGCCCGGCACAGAACGTACAACTCGTCGTTGTCTCCGATGACGATGTCCATGCAGTACGTCGTGACACGGCGCATACCCAGCGTCGCCAGGAACGGGAAGCCGGCGCGAAGGAGCGCGTACGGCGGGCTGCTTGGCTTTTTGGCGGTTTCGAGCATGTTCGTTCTCCAGTGCCTGGACCGGATTTTGGGGACCTGTTTTGGGTTCGTCCGGATGCGATGTGAGAAGCCGCACAGGAACGGCTCGTCTATCTACGCGGATGCGGTTTCTTTGTACGGGTTTAGCTGTTCAAACACGCCGCCGACGATCGGTTCCGGATCGACCTTAAGATGCTGTTGAAGCATCGTTCCGTAGACTCCCCGGAAGTCGAACGTGTGGGCGAGGTCTTCGTCTCGTTCCCAGTCTGCTCGATCCAGTGACGGGTACTCGGCGTACAGGCCGCCATCGACGTTGTCGCCGATGATGAACGCGCCGCCGCCGGAGCCATGGTCGGTTCCGGAGCCGTTGTCCTTGATGCGCCGGCCGAACTCCGTGAACACCAGCATCGATACGTTGTCTGCGGCGTCGTGCTCACGCAGGTCCTGCCAGAAGTCGCTAATCGCGCCAGTCAGTTCTGCGAGCAACCGTGCGTGCGAGGGCACTTCCTGCGCGTGGTGGTCGTAACCGCCGTGCTGCGTGTAGAAGATTCGCGTTCCGAGGCCAGCGGTATGGACGCGGGCGACGTCCCGTAAGGATTTAGCGATCGGGTTGCTGGCGTACTCCACCGTGGAGGTGTAGCGCTGCGGCGCAACCTTGATCAGGTCTGCTCCGGACAGAACGCTCTGGCCGGTGTCGCCGAAGTAGTCCATCACGAGCCCGGAACCGATAGCC
This sequence comes from Chloroflexota bacterium, assembly GCA_027623795.1. GTDB lineage: Bacteria > Chloroflexota > Dehalococcoidia > Lucifugimonadales > Lucifugimonadaceae. Next base: position 13,411 of record JAQBUX010000034.1, on the reverse strand, counting down.
GGCGTGTACATGCGCTTGAAGATTTCAAGGTCTTCAGCGCGCCGCTGGTCAGCCTCGATGCTGGTCATAAGGCCGTAGTTGTCGAGGTTGTCGACCGAGGTCGCGATAACGCCCGGCGCTGCCATTGCCCGCGGGAGTCCGCGGCCGAAACTCACGCCTGTGAGCGGGTTCAGGGAGTTCGGGTCGAACTGCCGGATCACCTTGGCCAGCCATCCCTCGGTCGCAATGGTTTCCGGCTCACAGGTGTGCCAGATGTCCATCGAACGGAAGTGGGACCGCGAGGCGTTCGGGTATCCGATGCCCTGCACGATCGCTACCTTGCCGTCCTCAAACATTCCCTTCAATGGCGCGGCGGAAGGGTGGAAGGCCAGGGTGTCGTTGATGGGGAGGGACTTGTCCTCCGGGATCCCGACCAGCGGCCGGTTGTCGTAATACATCCCGGCCGTGTACGGGATGAGGGTGTTCATGAAGTCGTTGCCGCCCGAGAGCTGCACGACCACCAGAACGGGGTCTTTGGCCTTCCCGTTTACGCCGTTGCCGTTTGTTGTCATTCTTCTGGATCCTCCCTGGAGGTGCCGGTGCCGGCCTTTGTATGCAGGAGTCGGCCGAACTTAATCGGGAATGGCGCTTCGCCTGGGTTGGAAGCGAAGCGGATTGCTATCAGGCGAACTGGTATTCCCGGGACGCTACCGCAAGCGCCAGCATCCGTGCGATCCGGTCCTCACTCTTGATGCGATCCGCCGAGCTTCCGAAGACCAGGTCTCCGTCGAGCTCGGCGAGCTGCAATAACGCTGTACGGGTCTCGTCACCGACCTCTAAGGGTCCGGCGAGGTCCAGCACGCCGTCCACGAGCTCCGCCGGGGTGATGGGGTCGCCGGATCCAGACAGCCGGTCGATGATCGCTCTCGTCCCGGGAGTGTCAGGGTCGCCGACGCGGGAGGTGGCAAAGTTGATGCGCTCGGTGAGCGTGCCGCCGTCGATCCATTCCTTGCCCGTGTGCCAGCCCTCGACGGTCGGCGGGTCCATGAGCTTCTGGCCCATCACGATACAGGCGTCGTCCAGGGTCGGCAGTCCGGGCTCTATCTCACGGAACTCGCCGGTCAACTTGATGGTGCCGGCGATGAACTCCGCCGGGCATTTGACCCGTTTCGACCGGGCCTGTTTGAAAAAGTCCGAGAGGAACAGCGTCTTCATCACCGTACGGATGTCGGCGTCGGAGTCCATGTACGCCTTCACCAGGACATCGATCGCGGCCGGGTCCTGCGGAGGCGTGACGCTCCACGCCGGGATCTGCGGCTCGTCGGCGACGAAGAAGTTGTAGATGTGCCGGCAGATAAACCGGGCGTTCGCCTCTTGCTGGACGATGATGTCGATGATGTCCTCGCCGTTGAGGTTGCCGGTGTGGCCGAGGAAGGTCTTTTCCGAGTTGTCGTGGTCTTCAGGCCGGAATTCGAACCTGGCGCTGTAGTGGCCGAAGGGGTAGAGCGGTAGAGGTTGCTCAAACGTCCAGCCGGTGAAGGCTCGGGCGGCGTCCTTCACGTCAGGCTCGTCGTAGGTGCCGATCCCCATTGAGAACAACTCAAGCAACTCTCTGCCGTAGTTCTCGTTCGGAGCGTCGCCATGGTTCTCGGAGTTGTCCAGCCAGAAGCTCATAGCCGGGTCTTTTGAGATCTCAAGCAGAAGCGTACGGAAGTTGGCGAGGCCGTTCTTCCGGAAAATCTCGATGTGGTCGACCATCGACGGGGTGTGCTCGCTCTTGGTCCATCCCGTGGCAAATACGTGATGCCAGAAAAGCGTCATCTTCTCTTCGAGCGGCCGCCTCGTGTTGACCATCCGCCAGAACCAGCGGCCGTTCCAGACGCCCGGGTTGTCCTTGTTGGAGAAGATGTGCGGGTAGAACCGCTCAAGGACATCTTCGTCCAGCGGCTCGAACCGCTCAGGATTCACAAGGTCGTCGACTACCTCTTCGTAGGGACGGGCCGCGTACGCTTCAAGTTCGTCGCGCGAGGAGCCAAACCCTGCGCGTCGAAGCAGGTGGGCCATCGTTAAGAGCTGGTCGTCCGCCATCTCATCCTCCTGAATTCGTCGTAATGGCGAAGGGACCCAAGGACCCCGTAGGGGTCGTAGGTCCGGGATCAAGCCAACTGTAACCCAAGCCCGCGAGCCGCGAAAGCGTGGCAAGCCGATTCGGGTGTGTTCGGCAGCCAGAAACCCCAGAAGCTGTCGACGCGAACGCCCCGGAAGCCACAGCTCACAGCAGGACTGACGATATCTTCGCCCTACCTGAACAGTCCGCTCAGGCTGAGCGCCGATCCGACGGACGAAAACAGCTTTACTTCCGCCGGCGGCCAGTAACCGAACCACACGCGCCCGACTACTTTCTCCGCTTCAACCATGCCCCATGTGCGCGAGTCATTGGACCTCCCGCGGTTGTCGCCCAGTACAAAAAATTCGTCTTCGCCGACCGTAACCGGATAGGCGCCGCCACTCGCTTGCGTTGCCGGAAACGACTCGTCCCGCAGTTCGCCGTCCACGTAAACCTGGCCTCCGCGGATGTCAATCTCATCGCCGGGAACGCCGATAACGCGTTTCACCAGGAATTCTGCATCGGGACCGGTCGGCGGCGTGAACACGATGATGTCGTTCCGCTGGGGCGCGTGGAACAGATATGCGCGGCCGTCGCCATCCCCGCGAAATGCGCGGATGATATCTCCGAATACGCCATCACCCGCGCTTGCAAACACGAACTTATTCACCAGGACTTGCTGACCGTCTGCCAACGTCGGGTCCATGCTCCTGCCGTCAACCCGGAACGACTGGGTCGATATCTGCAACACGACGAAGATAAGCACGGCCGTTATGGCCGTCTCCGATATTTCTCGCAGTGAATGCAAATGTCTCCGATTCCGCAGAAGTCTGGCTGGCTCGGCCGCTACGGCCTCCGATTATAGGTACCTGCGCGCCGTCATCGCCTCCGTGGGCGCACGCAGTGCTTCCCCAATCGACGGATACGATGGAGCGGCCTCAAATCGATTCCAATGCAACCGATGTTTGCCATGGGCGCTCCTCCACTTGTCTGAACTCGACCCCCTCGATCAGGTTCTGATAACACGCAGCAAGCAGGGCGACCTGGATGCGTTTAACGAACTCGTTCTGCGTTATCAGGACCTGGTTTTCGGTGTGATTCTTCGCATGGTCAGGAACCACGCCAGTGCGCAGGACATCACGCAGGAGGCCTTCATCTCCGCGTTCCGGAACATTGGGCGGATGCGCGGCGTCAACTTCAGGGCGTGGGTGCTCCGTATCGCGCGCAACGCGACCTATGACGCGATAAGGCGGTCCAACCGGCGCTCTGAAGATTCGATAGACGAGCAGATCGTCACGCTGGGCGAGACGCTGGCCTCGGGCGAGGAGTCGCCGGAGGATCGTGCCATGCGGCTTGACCTCGGGATGAACATCAATCGCGGCCTTGGCGAGCTCCAGCCTGACCAGCGCATGGCCGTGGTGCTGGTCGATATCGAGGGCCTTTCGTACGACGAGGCCGCCGATGCGATGGAGGTCTCGATCGGCACCGTCAAGTCAAGGTTAAACCGCGGCCGGGGGCGGCTGCGGGAGTGGCTCGTAGCTAACGTGGAACAGTTACCGCCCCAATTTCGTCTACAACAATGAGGATCGTTGAATGGGACGCGGTGATGGCAGCGCGAGAGACAACTCACGAAGGCTCACGGGACACGAGAGACAGTTGAACAGAGGACAAGCGTGATTTTTGGGATCTGGCGCAATCGGCGCCAGGAACAAGACGAAGAACTCCTGGCTGCGTTCGTCGACCGCAGGCTGGAGGGCGAGCCAGGCGTTGAGTTACCGGACCGACTCCGTGCCGAGGCGTCCGAGCTCGCCGAGACCGCCGCCCTGTTGCGGTCGGTGGAGCGCGTCCGAGCCCCGAGATCCTTTGTGCTGTCTGCAATCCCTGAGCGCGTCCCGGAATCGCCAAGGGCCGCGGCCCGCACCGGTTGGTCACTGGCCCTGTTCCGGGCGCCAGCGATAGCCGGTGCGGCTGCGGCGTTCATTCTCGGGTTGCTCGTGGTAGGCAACCTGGCGGGAATCCTTGACCAGGATGGCGGGAGCGCGTTTCCTGGCGATTTGGGCGGCTCGGCGGACGACACGGCCCTGACAGCCGCTGCAGGTCCGCCAGGGCTCCCCGGAGAGCCAGGATCGGCCGCCGTTACGGCTGCGCCTGCCGCCACCGCTACGCCTGCGGCTACCGCTGCACCCGCCGCCACTGTTGCGTCTGCGGCAACAACAGCGCCCGATTCGATAGCGCAGGCCCCCCTTGCTCCTGAGGCAGCGCCGGGAGAGGCCGCGCTGGCAGGACCAACCGACGACCCCGTCGCCGGAGGCCTGGACGACCCTGGCGACGCCGCGGCCACCGGTGCGCCCGAACCGCCCGAAGCGTTAGAGGCCCCTGTGGCTGGAGCGGCTGGAACTGCTGAACGATCTGCGGCGCCACCCCCACAGGTCAGCGACGAATCGACACAACCTGAGCTGGAGGCGACTGTCGATCCCGGACCTGCGGAGGCTGCAACTCAGCTGTTCGCCGTCGACAGTACCGCGTTTGACAACGGGGACGATGGGATTGATCTGCCGCTGTGGCAGCTCGAGGTCGTGTTCGGTCTGCTCGCGCTGGTCCTCGGTGGGGCGGCGGTCGCGACGAAGCGGCGTTAAACAGGCAACCGGAAGCCTGAGAACCCGCTTCCGATACCTGGATGGCTCACGACTAACCACCCATCGCTCATACGCATCTCACAGCGCCGGACAAGATCAGGTCCACGATGGATTGTCAGGCGGGAACATTTCTGGCGCCGGAAGCGTCTGTGGTTATAAGGGCCGGTGAAGAAGTCGCTGCGCCGGGATTATTTGAAAAACAAGTGAGACGCCTTGTTACGGCGTCAGGAGAGAGAAGAAATGTTGGAGAAGATTCGGAGCAGGAAGTCCGTGTTCGCCGGTGGCGCGGTGGCCTTGATGATGGTCGCCGTGGTGGCCTGTTCATCGGACGCTGAGGATGAAGGGACCGGGTTGGCCACGGTAGCGCCTGTCGCTCCGGTCACCAACGTGCCGGCCGGTACGATATTCGCCCCGTCGACGCAAGCGATTCCGGTCGGGTTTAACGACTTTGCCCGGGTGGCCGCGAGCCAGATCAGTGGCGGATTCCAGCAGGTCGGTATCGCCGTCTCCGGACTGGGTACCGTCGCCGTAGACCCGGACATCGCGACCCTGAGCCTTCGCATCGAGGCGCGTGAGACGACCGTCACAGAGGCGAGGCAGGTGGCCGCAGAGGCGATGGAGTCCGCGCGTGAGGCGCTTGCAAACGCCGGAGTCGAACCGGACGACATCGTGACCCGCAACTTCAGCATCCAGCCGCAGACCACATTCGTGGAACGCGACTCTGCGCTCGGCAGGTACGGCGAGTCGGTCATCATCGGCTACATCGTCTCGAACTCTGTCGAGGTGACCATCCGTGACCTGGACAACGTCGGCAACGTGATCGATGTGGTCTCCGAGGCCGGAGGGGACGAGGTCAGGATCAACGGCATCGGGTTCGGCCTCGACAATCCGGCTCAGTACGGCGACACCGCACGTGACCTTGCCGCCCGTGACGCGCACGACAAGGCTGAACTATACGCACGGATACTTGGCGTTGAGTTGGGACCCGTGGTGTTCCTCCAGGAGACCGGCGGACCCTCGCCCGTCTTCTCGGTGACGCAGTCAGGCGCAGCGTTCTCGGACGAGTCCATTCGTTCGTTCGCCCCAACGCCGATCAGCTCTGGCGATGTGGACGTAACGGCCAGCGTGTCCGCTGTGTTCGCAATCGTGATCCCTGCGGCCCAGTAGTTCGTACCACTTGACAGGCGGTGCGTAAAAGCCGCCACCCCTCATTGCCCCGCAGGCGCCCGTCATATGACGGGCGCCTGCTTTGTTTTGTGCTGCAGCCCTTTCACGACGTGCGCGATCTATCGCGGTCACTTCGCTCAGCGACGGCCCAACGACTCAGGTAATTCCGGGCGTGAACACGCATTGGCGGCGCTTGCTCTACCCGGTGGCGTATTGCCATACGCCCCTACGATGCCGTCACCTCGCGAACGTAGGTGACCTGGCGCTGGCGAACTGATGCATTTGGAACGGCGCCCGGTCCAGTAGAATCCCGGCCCAGGCTTCGCGTGACGAGGCCAGTACACCGATCGCAACCACAGTCGGCGAATCCGGAAGGCCATATGGTCCTGAGCGACCGCACCATCAAAGAAGAGATCGCCGCTGGACGGATCGTTATCGAGCCGCTCCACAAACGCGATATCCAGCCCGCGAGCGTGGACCTGCACCTGGACAGGGCGCTACTCGTCTTTCGGAACTCGAGCGAGCCGTTTATAGACGTTCGCAAGGACCTGACCGGTCTGACTGAACGGTTGGAGATCGATCCCGAAAAGCCCTTCATCCTCCATCCGGGTGAATTTGTGCTCGGAAGCACGATGGAGCACATCGAGCTTGCGACGGACATCGTGGCCAGGCTAGAAGGCAAGAGCTCGCTCGGCCGCATCGGGCTCGTGATCCACTCGACGGCCGGGTACATAGACCCGGGCTGGAAGGGTCAGTTGACGTTGGAACTGACCAACGTGGCGAGACTGCCCATCACGCTCTACTTCGGCATGCGAATCGGCCAGATATCGTTCCAGCGGATGACGACCGAGGTCGACCGACCTTACGGTTCCGCGGAACTGGGCAGTAGATACCAGGGCCAGACAGACCCGACCACGAGCCGGCTTCATCTTGATTTCGATGAACGCCGGGCGGGGCGGGACAGCTAACCGTGACGGCGAGCGATCCCGGCCACCGGCGCCACATGGAACGGGCGATCGAACTGGGTCGCGAGGGGCTGGGCGAGGTGTCGCCGCGTCCCTCGGTAGGCGCCGTTGTCGTCCGGGACGGTCAGGTAGTGGGCGAAGGACGTACTGAACCGATCCCCGGAAGGCACGCCGAGGTCGTGGCGGTCGAGCAAGCCGGAGACGCGGCGCGAGGGGCCATTGTGTACACGACGCTTGAGCCGTGTGCGCATACGCATCACACCGGACCATGTGCGGACGCGCTCATCGAGGCCGGCGTGAGGCGCGTCGTGTGTCCGGTCGGCGACCCGGACCCGCGGGTGGACGGGGCAGGTTTCCGCCGATTACGCGAGGCCGGGATCGAGGTCGTGATGCCGCTTGAGGGAGACCTGATTGAGAGCGCGATGGAATCGCTCGAAGGGTTTTTGCATTTCGTTGCCACCGGGTTGCCGTTTCTGACGGTGAAGTTTGCCGCCAGCCTTGACGGACGAATTGCGACACGCACCGGCGACTCGCAATGGATTACGTCGGAGGACGCGCGTGCCCGCGGGCGCCGCATGCGCGCTGAGTCGGACGCGGTCGTGACCGGCATCGGCACCGTGCTGGCGGACGATCCGAGGTTGACGGCGCGGCTGGACGGCGTGTCCGGTCGCCCCAGGCTCCGGGTTGTCGTCGATAGCAACGGCCGGATGCCGCGTGACGCCGCTCTTCTCGGCGAGCCGGGCGACGTGCTCTGGGTGCGTGGCGAAGGCTGCGCAACGGAGATAGATTCGCCCTACATCGAGGCTGTCGAGCTGCCGCGGTCAGAGTCCGGACGCGTAGATCTGGCCGCCCTCTTGAACGAGCTCGGGGCACGCGGCTGCCTCAACGTGATGCTTGAGGCCGGGGCGTCGCTTACGGGCTCGGCAATCGACGCCGGACTTGCGCAGAAAGTGGCGGCGTTCATCGCTCCGGTAATCATCGGCGGGACCGATGCGCTGCCCGCGATCGGTGGAACGGGCTCGGCGAACATGGCGAGCGCGCTTAGACTTGAGCGCGTACGGGTGGAGCAGATCGGCCCGGACGTTCTGATTACGGGCTACGCACCGCAGTAGCAAGCACGACAAGACGGCCATATTTCGTAAAAAATGTTCACCGGGATAGTTGAAGAAGTCGGCGAAGTCCTCTCGTTCGAGGGGATGAAGCTGACGATCCACGCCCCTGAGGTTACGCGTGACCTCCGTGAATCGGAGTCGATCTGCGTTGCCGGCGCCTGCTTGACGGTCGTGGCACGCGAAGAGGGCGAGTTCACGGTCGAAGTAATTCCCGAAACGGTGAGCCGCACCAACCTGGGCGAGCTTGCCGTGGGCGGGCGTATCAATCTGGAACGCTCGCTTGCGGAAGGCGGACGAATCGGCGGTCACATGGTGCAGGGGCACGTCGACGGCGTGGCCGAGGTTTCGGCGGTCGAAAACGACGCCGATTCCATTGTGGTCCGATTTCAAGCGGACGAATCTATAATGCGGTACATCGTCCCGAAGGGGTTCATCACCGTCGACGGCACAAGCCTGACCGTGGTGGACCGGGACGACGACGGTTTCTCCGTCGCGATAATCCCCTACACATACGACCACACCACGATCGCAGAACGATCCGTGGGAACGAAGGTCAACATCGAGGTCGACGTTACCGCGAAATACGTCGAGCAGATGGCTCGACCATATCTGGAGAAGTTGCTTGCCGACCACGCCGGAAGTTGACCAGCCCGGGATTGACGAGGTGACGCTGGGCGTCGAAGCCGCCATCGAGCGGTTTCGGGCCGGCAGAATGGTCATCATCGTGGATGACGAAGACCGTGAGAACGAAGGCGACTTCGCGATGGCGGCTGATTTCGTCACGCCGGAAGCCATCAATTTCATGGCGACCGTGGGCCGCGGGCTGATCTGTGTGCCGATGCTCGGTGAGGATCTTGAACGTCTCGACATCCCGTTGATGGTCAGCCGCAACACGGCGTCCCTCGGCACGGCCTTCACGGTGTCCGTGGACGCCGCCGATGGAATCACGACCGGGATCTCGGCCGCTGACCGCTCGCACACGGTGCAGTTGCTGGCAAGTCCGGAGTCCGTGGCGGCCAACCTGGCTCGCCCGGGCCACATCTTCCCCCTCCGCTACGCGAAAGGCGGTGTGCTGGTCCGCGCCGGCCAGACCGAGGCGTCGGTCGATCTCGCCCGCATGTCAGGCCAGCGCGAGGCCGCTGTCATCTGTGAAGTGATGAACGACGACGGCACGATGGCGCGCCGCCCGGAACTCGAGGCGATATCGACGGAGTTCGACATCCCGATCGTCAGTGTCGCCGACATCATCGAGTATCGGTTCCGGCACGAGAAGCTCGTGGAGCGTGTGGCCGAGACACGCCTTCCAACACCCGAGGGCGAGTTCAAGGTCATCGCTTACCGCAGCTTCGTCGATCACGACGAGCACGTGGCGCTGGTGATGGGCGACATCTCCGACGGGCAGCCGGTTCTGGGGCGGATTCACTCTGAATGCCTTACCGGCGACGTTTTCGGGAGTCTGCGATGTGAGTGCGGCCAGCAGGTCGAGATGGCGCGCAAGGCCATCGCCAAGGCCGGAAGAGGCGTGCTGCTTTACATGCGTCAGGAAGGCCGTGGAATCGGCCTGCACAACAAGCTCAGGGCGTACCAGTTGCAGGACGAGGGTCTCGACACGGTAGAGGCGAATGAACGTCTCGGCTTCCCGATGGACCTGAGGCACTACGGCGTGGGGGCCCAGATTCTGGCCGACCTCGGCGTGAAGAAGTTCAACCAGATGACCAACAACCCCAAAAAGGTTGTCGGTCTCCAGGGATACGGACTTGAGATAGAACAGGTCCCGCTCGAAGCGCCGGCCAACCCCGAGAATCGTCGTTATCTCCAGACAAAACGGGACCGGATGGGCCACACATTGACCGGCGCTGGGCTGGACTAGTTACGGTTCTATAAGTCCCCTCTTCCAGCGGGAGAGGGTCAGGGTGAGGGAGAAATCCCATCGCAAAAACGCGTCGGCCGGCGGGTTCTGAGACGGTCGCTGATCCCGGCCGCCTCCGCGATCGGTAACCTCGCATCATGCCAAGAGATCTAAACGGCCACATGGACGGCGCGGGGTTACGGATCGGCGTGGCCGTGGCCCGATTCAACAGCTACATCACTGACCGGATGCTCAACGCGGCGCTGGCAAGGCTTGCGGAACTTGGCGTCTCAGATGCCGATGTCACGGTCGCCCACGTACCGGGCGCGTTTGAGTTGCCCGTGACGGCGGCGATGATGGCGCGCTCCGGGGGTTGTGATGCCGTGATCTGCATTGGCGCCGTGATCGAAGGAGAGACGGCGCACTTCGAGTTCGTATCGAAAGAAGCGGCGGACGGCATCGCCCGGCTCTCGGTAGAGACAGGCGTTCCGGTGATCTTCGGCGTCCAGACCACATACACGACGGATCAGGCGTTCGCCCGTATCGGGCACGCCACAGGTTACGCCGAGGCGGCCGTCGAGATGGCCAACCTGCTTCGCACGCTCCGCGACGCCTGAGCCCGGGCGAATCGGACGGCTGCGACCAGTGACCGGCTTCGTAACGCCCTGTCTGATTACAGGCGTACGCTCACCTATCGATCACGTTTGCGCTCGGCGTACGTCCAGAACGTGAGCAGACGGCTATCCGGCCAGCGCAGGCGACGACCGCGCCCGAGCACGTCAAGACGACCGAGAGGCTGGTCGCCAGGGTCAGGACGCCAAACGTGATGCCGCCAATGATCTCGCCGGGCAAGCGCCGATACCTCGCAAGCGGCTACTTCTCGGACGCGGCGGATGCCCGTTGGTGACCTGCACCGCCGACGACGCGTGCGCACCGAACAATCATGCCGGCGGAATAACGCCGCAATTCCGAACCTGCACGACCCGTTCTCGATCTAGTCACGCCCTGTCGGACCGGGCCGGAGACTGCTCAGGCGACGGTTCGTAGAATACGGGCCAGACCGATCTCAGCGCTGACGACGTGTTGGCAATCGTTGGACCTCGCATATCCGTATTCTTGTCGCCGGGCGATTACGAATTGATCACGCCGGAAATCGTGAGCGCCCACCTGTTGGCTCCCCGGAAGAGTCGTTGGTTGGCCCAACAAAACCCAACGAACCATGGGTCACCGGGCTCAGCCGCTCGCAAGTTACAACGGCTTGCGACGCAGGCTCCCTGCGCCCCACATTTTCAGGGAAGTTGGCCGCCGTTGAGTCGTCGAAATCACTGGCGTTATGAATGGGGATGCTCGGTTGAATCGAAAGTCTGGCATCGTCCTGTTTGCTGCGTCGGCCGTCGCGTTGTTGGCCGGGGCCTGCGCAAACTCGGACGCCAGTTTCACACTCGCCTGGACCTACGAGACGGAGCGAATCGCCATCGTGACCGGAGAAGCGAACAAACATGTGGCCGGCGAGGAGAGCTCCTTCAATGTCGAATTGAACAACCTCGACTCGGTAGCGTGGCGGGCGCCCTACTGCATCCTCCTGGTCGACGAAGAACGACTGATTTCCGTGTTCTACGAGGATGTGATCGACCTCGATCCCGGGGAGCGGTCCGAGTTCGTGGTCTCCGGAACGTTTCCGGAAGGGCCGGTCGGCAAGCGATACGGGATCAGGTTGGTGATCCCGGGCGAGCCGCCGGCTTCACCCTCGTCGGTCTGGTCCGGCACCGATGATCTTCATCGCCGTGCGGACTGGCTCGAGGTGAACGACTGCTTGCCGCCCGCATGACGTCGCGGCCCGACAGACCGGCTTGGTGCTCGATCGGGTGAGTGCTACGCTCGCGGTGGGAGTGATGTGGTGGCCCGATCAGAGTTTGGGCGGGCAACGGCCAGCCGTCGGTCGTATCGTCATGCGCCTTTACGACCGGCTAATTTTGAGACAGTCGCTTAGGAGATCGTAAGTGGCCGCCGAGCGGACGATCTTTCACGTCGATATCGACGCCTTTTTTGCCGCCGCTGAACGTTCGGTGGACCCTGACCTGATCGGCAAACGGCTGATCATCGGGGGTACCGGCGGCCGGGGCGTCGTCGCCTGCGCGTCGTACGAGGTCCGGCCGTTCGGCGTTCGCTCGGCTATGCCGATGTCGCGTGCCCTGCGTCTCTGCCCGGGCGCCCTGGTGATGCGCGGCAATTTCGACCTCTACCGAAAGTTGTCGCGCGAGTTCATGGCGATACTTCGTGACTACACGCCCGATGTGCAGGTGATGAGCGTCGACGAGGCGTACATGGACATGACCGGCACCGAGGGGCTTTACGGGCCTCACGAGAAGGCGGCCGCTGACATCAAAGACCGGGTGCGGCGGGAGTTGAAGCTGACGGCGTCGATAGGCATCGCCGGCTCCCGGCTGGTGTCAAAGATCGCCTCCGACGAACGCAAACCGGACGGCCTGTTCACCGTCCCGCCGGGGGGCGAGGCTGATTACCTTGCGCCGATGCCCGTCCGAAAACTTCCCGGGATCGGCCCACGCGCCGCCGAGAAACTTGGCAGGCTCGGGGTTCGGACGCTGGGACAGCTCGCAGCGTTTCCTGAGGGGCCGCTTCGCCGGGAGATGGGCAACCATGCGGTCCGCCTGATCGATCGAGCGAAAGGCATCGACGACTCGGAGCTGACCCTGGACGGCGAGGCAAAATCGATCTCGTCCGAGACCACGTTCCACGAGGACACGACGGACCGCGCGTTCCTGGAGAAAACGATCGCCGGGCTGGCTGAAAAGGTTGGACGCCGGCTGCGTCGTGCCGGCAAACATGCGCGCAGCGTAAGCCTGAAGTTGCGATACGACGATTTCACGACACTGACCCGGCACAACACGCTTCCGGTATCGATAGACGGCGATGCGCGGATCGTCGAGGTCGCCATGGGGTTGCTGGACGCCACTCTTAGACAGCGCAACGCTCCGGTGCGACTGCTGGGGGTCGGGGTCGAGAATCTGACTGAGCCAGCATCTCAGTTGTCGATGCTCGACACCGCCGTGGTCGATGACTCTGCACTGTCCTCGACGTTGGACCGCATACGGGATCGCTTCGGCGAGGACTCGGTAAGTCGCGGACCGGGTTGATTTTGGGCTGAAGTGCCCGTCGCGCCCCACGGCCTCGGAGAGAGGGCCGGGATAAGGGCGGTATCGGCGCCTGTCATCACGATGACGCCACTCGTAGCGCCCCACTGCCCCAAGCCCCCCACCACGTCCCAGCACGTTCGCTGCATCAAGGCACAGAGAAAGCGGGCCACGATCCCGCACGCCTGACGATTTCCTGCGAGCCGTCAGCCCGTACTGTTCGCTGTGTTGACTTGGCCTGATAAAATCTGTCGTACACTGGCGATTCGTTCAACGGTAGGACAGCGGACTCTGAATCCGTCAATCCAGGTTCGAATCCTGGATCGCCAGCCATAAGGCCCCTTCGTCTAGCGGCCAAGGACACCGCCCTCTCAAGGCGGAGATCACGGGTTCGAATCCCGTAGGGGCTACCAGGAATCTTGAAGCGCCCGCCAGAATCGGCGG
>JAQBUX010000355.1 GCA_027623795.1 Chloroflexota bacterium | reverse complement strand
AGAGGACTTGATTTGATGAGCGCTCTCGCCGCAAGTAATCACCCCTGAACTCCCTCCTATATTAGGAGGGGGCCTCGTTGGCATCCTCTCTGCTAGATAGATTAGGAAGGGGTCTCCGTTGGCCTCCTCCCTGTTGGGGAGGAGATTTGGAAGTGGGTCGCGCCATGCGTCACCCGGTCCCGCCGAGGAACCTCCCTGGAACGCCATCGCTTCCGAAGATTCACGGCCTGTCGCCAGTCAGGCCTGGTTCGGCGCCAACGCCTCGTTCGCAACTGCGCTCAACCTGTGCTTTGACCAGTACTCGTTTAACCGCGCCCGGCGTGACGGATAGGGGAAGTAGGTTGCCGGGTCCGGCACGACGAATCTGTCCACCAGCAGTTCCGCCATCAACTCACGATTCGCCGGATCGGCGTGTGCGTTCAAGAACGCTTCGCGCAAACCATCGGACGGCTCGCCTGACGATACGAGCATCGGGATGGGCGTCTTCTCGGTCGTCGTGACAACGCGTACCTGCTCCGTCAACTCCCGCGCGTGACGGGTCAGCAGGTCGAAACCGTAACTGTCGATCGGTGCGATGTCCGCACGGCCCTCCACGACTGCCTTCAGGTTTTCGAGCACGGTGATCGTCGGACCGACGAGATCCGAGTACGGCGGGTCCGGCGCTTCGATCCCCATCAACGTGTGCAGCGCCGCGTAGTAGCCTGACTGGGACTCGTTTGTCGTGAGGGCGAGACGGCCGCCGAACGTGTCGGACAGGGTTTGGTAGGGAGAGTCGGCCCGTACCACCAGATAGCTCCAGTAGACGGGTTCACCGTCGTACGGAGAAGGCGACGGCACCGGGGCGACCACGATCTGTTCGCCGCGATCGCTCAGGCTATACGGCAACCCGCACATGAACACGGCCGCTTTGTCCGGGCGCGCCCACAACGGCCCCAGCGGCTGTGGCGGTGGGTAGTCGAGCACCTGCCTGGATTCGCCACTTGCACGGACAATGTTGTCGAGCAGACTGCTCCACAACACCCCGACCGATGGTGTCACCGAGTACATCCTGGCGTTGAGGATCATGCCGACGATGTTGCCCCCGGCGTCGCCGACCTTCAACCGCTCTGCGAATCGGTCATGGCCCACAGCCTTAGAGCCGCGGCACGATCGGCAACTCCTCGATCGCGGTTCCTGTGGCATTTCTGACGGCGTTGGCGATTGCGGCCGCTATCGGCACGATGCCCGGCTCGCCTGCGCCCGACGACGGCGTATTGGAGTCGCCTGTGAACACCACCTCTATCTCCGGCGCGTCCGTGATCCTGGGCACGCGGTAGCGGCTGAATCCCGCGTTCAGGACGCGGCCGCCGTCGAACTCCACAGACTCCCACAGGGCGGTGCCCATACCCATGATGATCGATCCCTCGATCTGGTTACGAGCGCCGTCCGGGTTTACGACCAGTCCACAGTCGAAGCCGACGACCACGCGCCGGACGTGTGCTTCCCGGTTTGCGACCGAGACCTCGACGCACTGGGCCGTGAAGCTGCCGGCGTCGTACCCGATCGCTAGCCCGTAACCCGCACCGGGCTCGTCGCTCCTGTTCGCCCAACCAAAACTCTCGGCCGCGGTCGTCAGGGCGTGCCGGAGCCGCGGGTGTGACAGGTTGCGCAATCGGAACTCGAGCGGGTCCAGCCCGAGCCCGAGAGCGATTTCGTCCATGTGGACCTCGCGGGCGAAGTGGTTTGTCGCCCCGCCGAGGGATCGGTAAGACCCCGCCTGTAACGGAGAGTCAGAGGCCGCCACTGCGATACGGACGTTCTCCACGTCGTATGGCGTGTCCGCTCCACGTTGCCCGCGGAAGGCGTTTTCGCCCGCGTGGAAAGCTGTGCAGTCCCAGGCCACGATCTTGCCGTCCGCCGATACTCCGCTCTTGATCTCGATGAGCGCAGCGGGCCGCACCGTACTCCAGGCGAACTCCTCCGCCCTGTCGTACGCCACGCGGACCGGCGCCCCGACCGCCTTCGCAAGACGCGCCGCCTCGTGCGACACGGTCGGCGTTTTCGTGCCAAACGAGCCGCCGATCTCCGCCGCGATAACCCGCACCTGAGCCGGTTGCAGGCCGAACGCTTCTGCGAGGCTGTCTCGCTCCGTGAACGGGCCGCGGTTGGCGCACCACACGGTCAGATGATCGCCGTCCCACCTGGCGACGGACGCGCTCGGCTCCATCTGGGCGTTTGACACATAGGGCACGTAGTAGGTGTTTTCGAACACCCGGTCGGCCGATTCGAACGCAGCGTCCAGAGCGCCATCTTCGCGGAGCATGACTGACTCGCCGGCCTTCTCCTTGAGCATGGCCGGAAGGTTCCAATCAGAGGTTGTGTCGCGGTCCTCGTCCCATCGGGCGCGGATCGCCTCGATCGCATACTCCGCCGCGTCCTCGCGCTCGGCGACCACGCCGACAAAATCTCCGTCGCGTACGACCGACACCACGCCGTTGACGCGTTCCGCGCGCGCCGTATCGATCTGTTGGAGGCGCGCCCCGTAGGTGGGCGGCCTGAGAACC
>JAQBUX010000033.1 GCA_027623795.1 Chloroflexota bacterium | reverse complement strand
CATGGTGTCCGTCTTGTTTCGCAGCATTTTTAGGGCGGCGATTATCTTTGGCCTCGTGTCCATCGGATCGATCACATCGTCGAGGTAACCGCGGTTCGCTGCCACGTACGGGTTAGAGAATCGTTCTTCGTAGTCGGCGATTAGCTCTTGTCGCTTCGCGTCCGGGTCGTCCGCCGCGGAGATCTCCCGGCGGCCTATGACGGCTACCGCGCCTTCCGCGCCCATCACGGCTATCTCGGCGGTCGGCCAGGCATAGTTGATGTCGCCCCGAAGGTGCTTGCTGCTCATGACGATGTACGCCCCGCCGTACGCTTTCCGGGTCACCACGGTGACCTTGGGAACCGTGGCCTCGACATACGCATAAAGCAGTTTGGCGCCGCGTCGGATGATGCCGCCGTGTTCCTGCGCCGTCCCCGGCATAAAACCCGGGGTGTCGACGAGGGTCACGATCGGGATATTAAAAGCGTCACAGAATCGTATGAAGCGCGCCGCCTTTTCGGACGCGTTGATGTCCAACACGCCCGCCGCCTGCGCCGGTTGCTGGGCGACGATCCCGATGGACTGTCCCCCCATCCTGGCAAATCCAACAAGGATGTTCGGCGCGTACCGCTCCTGGACCTGGAAGAACTCGCCGTTATCGACAATCGGACCGATCACATCCAGCATGCTGTACGGCTGATTCGGATTTTCCGGGACGACGGTCGCCAGCGATTCATCTCTGCGGCCCGGATCGTCCCCTGAATCCCCCATTGGCGGGCTGTCGACGTTGTTCGACGGTAGATATGAGAGCAGGGTCCTGACCGATGCGAAGCACTCCTGTTCGGTCGGCGAAACGAAGTGAGCTACGCCACTTATCGAGGCGTGTGTCTGGGCGCCGCCAAGGTCTTCCAGAGACACCTCTTCGCCCGTGACCGCCTTAACGACCTGTGGCCCGGTGATGTACATCTGCCCGACGCCGTCGATCATGAAGATGAAGTCGGTGATCGCAGGCGAGTAGACGGCGCCGCCTGCGGTGGGTCCGGCGATGACCGTGATCTGAGGGATAACGCCCGAGGACAGCACATTACGCGTGAATATTTCGCCGTAACCGGCGAGGGACGTGACGCCTTCCTGGATGCGCGCCCCGCCCGAGTCGTTGACTCCAACCACAGGCGCCCCGATCCGCAGCGCGTGGTCCATGATCTTCGAGATCTTCTGGCCGGCGACCTCCGATAACGAACCGCCGAGGACCGTGAAGTCCTGGGCGTACGCGCAAACTGTTCGCCCGTCAACCTCGCCGTAGCCCGTGACTACAGAATCGCCGTCAAACCGTTGACTATCGAGTCCCAGGTCTGTCGCCCTGTGGGTAGCAAACGTGTCGATCTCGTTGAAGCTGCCGGGATCGAACAACAGTTCAAGCCGATCGCGCGCCGTAAGTTTGCCGCGCTCGCGCTGGGCGTCGATCCGTCCCTGGCCGCCGCCAAGGCGCGCCTTTTTACGACGCGCTTTGAGATCGGCGAGCGGGTCGCGTACGCTCTCGATGTCCCCGGCGGCGGGGGTGGGAGGGCCCGCGACCGCCCCCGAGTCTTGCGGGGCGGCGTCGGTCGTATCGGTCGAAATGGCTCTGAACTCCGGTTCAAATCCGGGAATCTCCGGCCAACGTCTGGTTGACCGGGCGCGCCCGAAAAGCGACACACTTTTGCCTGTCGCAGCGCAATCGAATTACGGACCGCAATCGTAGCGCACGGTATCGGCGGTCGCAATCGACCATGCGGAGCTCAGGCGATGAGCGGTGGTAGCATCGCGGGGTGCCGTACTTCGTCCAGAACAGTTTCTTGGAATGTCTCGGAGAACACCTCAAGACGTGACGGAACGCGCCGCGCCGCGCTCGCTCCAGATCGGGCGTCGTACGTTCGAGTGGGGCGCCCGGACGTACGTAATGGGCGTGCTCAACGTCACACCGGACTCGTTTTCCGGCGACGGTACCGGACGCGATATCTCGCAGGCGGTGGACCGGGCGTTACGTTTCGAGGATGAGGGCGCTGACATCATCGACATCGGCGGTGAGTCCAGCCGGCCGCGCTCCGTTTACAAAGACGCACGCCCGGTCCCGCCGGACGAAGAGGCCGCCAGAGTTATCCCTGTCATCGAGGCGCTGGCTCAGCGTCTCGAGTCTCCCATAAGCATTGATACGCAAAAGTCCGTCGTGGCGCGGCTTGCGATTGAGGCCGGGGCGGCGATGGTGAACGACGTCTCGATGCTGGGGGCGGACCCCGGGATGGCGGACGCCGTCGCCAGACTCGGCGTGCCTTTTGTTATCAACCACACACGGACCCGCGCCGTCTATCCGTCCGGCGTCGTATCCGGGGTGATCGAAGATTTGAGACAAGCGGCGGAAATGGTCGAAAATGCCGGCCTTCCGGCGACGCATGTCATCCTGGATCCTGGCATCGGGTTTGGCAAAACCGCGGCGCAAAGCATCGAGATGCAACGACGATTGTCTGAGCTCGTCGCCCTCGGCTACCCGGTGTTAATCGGCACGTCGCGCAAGTCATCGATAGGAGAAGTGCTTGGCCTCCCGGCCGATCAACGTCTGGAAGGTACCGCTGCGACTGTGGCTCTCGCGATCGAACGAGGCGCGGACATCGTCCGCGTGCACGACGTGAAGGAGATGGTCCGGGTCGCACGGATGAGCGACGCTATCGTCCGCGGGTGGCCCCCGCCCTCACGAACGAACCGATGACGCATCAACGCACGGCCTCATACATCGGCCTCGGCTCGAACTTGGATTCAAACGCGGGCGACCGTTCCTACAACCTGCGTGCTGCGCTCGATGCGATGCGCTCGGTGGGCCGTATCGGGGGGATTTCGTCTGTCTATGAAACCGAGGCCTGGGGCGTCGAAGAGGAGCAGCCGGACTACCTGAATCAGGTCGCAAGGTTGGAGACAGCGCTCGGCCCCACGGAACTGGTTGTGGCGATGCTGCGGATCGAGTCCGATTTCGGACGGGAGCGTTCCGGGCGCTACAGCTCACGGACCATTGATCTCGATGTCCTCCTGCACGGCGACGCCGTGATCGACGAACCCGGTGCGCAGATCCCCCACCCGCGCCTTCACGAGCGGGCGTTCGTTCTGGTTCCCCTGGCCGAGATCGCACCCAGCGTTGTCCATCCCGTGCTCGGCATCACCGTCGCCGAGATCCTCGCCGGGGTCGACCGCTCTGGCGTACGCCTCATCGGCCGCTAGCCGGTTATAGCCGTCTCGAATATCGCTCTGAGAAACCCTGCCAACAAGAACACGATCACGCCCCCGGCCAGCAGGGCGTTGTACCCGAACAGCCACGACAACCGTTGCGTCAATCCCGAGCGAGACTCCGGGATGAACCCGGCGCGGCGGAGGCTCCACACCATGTAAAACATCCAGCCGGCGACGATGAGCTTGACGCTCAACACGACGAAATAAACAACCGTCGCGTCGTCTCCGGTGAGCCGGTCGAACATCAATATCAGCCCGCTGACCACTATCGCGATGATCGAGGCATCAACCATCTCGCGATACGGTCCGGTGAATCGGCCGATAACCCGGCCGACGCCGTCCGGGTCGATACGTTGAGCGGGCCGTACGATCAAGCCGAAGAAGGCGCTACCGCCCACCCACGCGACCGCGCCGAGCGCGTGCAGCCAGCGCACGAGCACGATCAAGCCGTCGCCCAGATCGCCGACCTCACCAAGGCCTACGGCGATCAGAAATCCCGGGAGAAACCCATCCAACATCCAGGGATTATCTCAGGCTCCGGTCCCGGCTTGCGCCGGAACGGGAATATTGGGAACGGTGGCCTCGCCGGTGGCGTACTTGGTCAGACACCGGCCCGCCGTGCATCGCCAGGACCGAGAGGCGACGGTTAGCGGGCGAGGGCCGCCGCGATCTCCCGGTCAAGGCTGTCTTCACCAAGAATGCCCGTCCACTTCTTGGAGACTTCGTGAGACTTGTCCAGGAACACGGTGGTCGGGAAACCGGTCACTTTGAAGTCGCGGATGATCGAGCTGGTCGTGTCCGCTCCGTTGGGGTAGGTGATCCCGAGTTCTTGCAGGAACTCCGCGCCGTCTTCGGCGGAGTCCAATCCCAGGAGTTGTATACCGATGAACTCGAACCCTTCCTCCGTGTGCGCCTCGTACGCAGCCTGGAGGTCAGGCAGTTCAGCCCGGCAAGGAGGGCAGGACGGGAACCAGAAGTTGATCGCGACAGCTTTGCCTTCAAGGTTTTTCAACGAGAAGTCGCCGTGCGCAAATGTGGCAAGCTCCAGGTCAACGGCATCCCCGGAGCGTTCGACAACCTCGGCGCCGGCCAGATCATCCAGCGGATTGCCCTGCGCGTCGAACATCTGCGCCACCGCGGTCTCGGTGGGGGCTGGTGGGACTGCGGTTGAAGCGTCTGGAGAGTCGCCGCCGCCGCACGCGACCGCCAGTACGGCGATGGCTGACGCCGCGGTGACGAGGCCGCTACGCGTCCTGACACGCCCGCGTAAATACTTGAAAAACACTGTCACCGGGTACAACGCGGGGTTATTGCTGGCGCCGGGTTCCATTGGTGAATCTCCTGATCGTGATTCCGGTCCGTTGCTGGATCGCTTGCACATTGCAGCGACTACTTTGATGCGATGCGCTCGATCACGTCGCGGCCGTGAATCCGCTGACACTCTGGAGAGGACTACGAGTCGGAAGTAACCGTCTGTCCGCCCGACGCGATCGTCGCGTTGATCAATGACTCGATGTCGTGAGCGCTCAAAATCCCGGAGTGCTTTTTCACGATGTCGTGGTCACTGTTCAGGAACACCGTCGTGGGAAATCCGACGATCTTGAAGTCCCGGACCATTTTGCTTTCAGCATCCGGCCCTGACGGGTATGTTACTCCCAGACCGGCGAGGAACTCGTCGGCTTCTTCAGCAGAATCCAGTCCCAAAAGTTGGACGCCAAGGAACTGGATGTCGTCTCCGTGGACCAGATGCGCCGCCTGGAGATCCGGCAACTCCGCACGACAGGGGGGGCACGACGGGAACCAGAAGTTCAGAAGCACCGGCTGGTTTTCGAGTCGATCGAGGTCAAATGTGCCGTCGGTCGAGGTGACTACGTTAATAAGCGGAGAGGCGCCGATGGGAGTGAGAACTGTGGCCGCGGTCGTCGCCGTCGAGTCCTCCCCAGAAACCGAGCCCGCGTTTGATCCCTCGTCTGAACCACCGCAGGCGATGGCGACCATTGCGCTGACGGAGACGACGACCAGAGCGAAGCCGCGCAATTTACGCCGGCCACGAAATGCGGTCGATTTCAGCCCGTCCACAGATGCCGTTTCTGTCCCGCCTGACCCGTCTCTCTTCATGTCTGCCTGGTCTCCATGGTCACGACTATTTGTAGGTTTCTGAGCTCCGCCGCCGGCCCGGCACGGGGAACCAAACGTTCCCAACTGTTCTGGGGTGGAATGCATGTACTCGTTAGTACGCCGATGCCGCCACGCTGGGTTTCGCGCATCACGCGTCGATCAGGGCTGACTTTACCCACGTCTCGAACGACTTGCGATCGTGGTTAACCCCTACAAGTTGATCGAATCTCCGCCAGACGGTCGTCGAGTGCGGCCCGAAGATTGTCGATCGGCACACGGATCTGATCCATCGTGTCGCGATCTCGGATCGTCACGGCGTTGTCCTCTTCAACGGTCTGGAAATCCACCGTAACGCACAAAGGCGTTCCGATCTCATCCTGTCGACGGTAGCGGCGGCCGATGCTCTGAGTGTCGTCGAACTGAGCGTTGAAGTTGACCCGAACCAGGTCGTACACCTCACGCGCCTTGGGGGTCAGCTTCTCGTTACGGGACAACGGCAGAACGGCGACGGCGACCGGCGCAATGTCCGGGTGGAAATGCAGCACGGTGCGCTTGTCTTTGCCTTCGCCCTCCTCGTCGTAGGCGTCTGCCAGGAAGGCCAAGGCTGACCGGTCAGCCCCCATCGCCGGCTCCACGACGTAAGGAACGTAACGCTCACCGGCGTCGTCATCGAAAAAGGAAAGGTCCCGGCCGCTACGCTCGATGTGGGCCTTGAGATCGAAATCGGTTCGGTTGGATATCGTTTCGAGCTCGCCCCACCCCCATGGGAACTGATACTCGACGTCTGACGAGCCTTTTGAGTAGTGCGGCAACTCGTCAGCTTCGTGGGCCCTGACGCGGAGGTTGTCAGCGCGTATGCCGAACTCCTTGAACCACTCCTCGGAAAAATTGATCCAGTAGCGGTGCCACTCCTCGTCAGACCCGGGCTTGCAGAAGAACTCCATCTCCATCTGCTCGAACTCACGCGTACGGAAGATAAAGTTGCCCGGAGTGACTTCGTTCCGGAACGATTTGCCGATCTGGGCGATGCCGAACGGAATGCGCTTCCGGGTCGTTGTCTGGACGTTGTCGAAGTTGATGAAGATGCCCTGCGCCGTCTCGGGTCTCAGGTAGATCACCGCAGCGTCGTCTTCGACGGGGCCCATGAAGGTCTTGAACAGCAGATTGAACTGACGCGGCGCTGACAGGTCGGATGAGTCGCAGTGCGGGCAGGTATCGCCGATGTCGTCCGCCCGGTATCGCCGGTGGCAGTTGCCGCACTCAACCAGCGGGTCGGAGAAGCTGTCGACGTGGCCGCTGGCCATCCAGACCTCCGGGCTCTGAAGGATCGCCGAGTCCAGGCCGACGATATCGTCCCGGTCCCGCACCATCGACTTCCACCAGACGTCCTTCACGTTGCGCTTTAACTCGACGCCGAGCGGGCCGTAGTCCCATGTGCTCCCGAGGCCGCCGTATATCTCAGATGCCTGAAATACAAACCCGCGCCGCTTCGCGAGGCCGACTATGGTCTCCAGGTCTGTGTGCTCAATGGTTCGAGAGATCGGTGACATCGGTGACGGGTGTACTCCGGGCGCGCCGCGATCAGGTGACCGATATGGAAATGGCGCGAGATGAAGGTGAGGGCCCGACTGGCTGCGGGGCCGGACGATAAGTTTAGCGAGTGTCCATCCTCGTAGCACACCGGGCAGCACACCGGTTTCATTTCACTGTGTGCCTCTGCGTTGACACGCGGGGCTTGCCTGCCTACATTCCCGGCATCCCAACCCGAAGCCCGGAGCGCGCAATGTCGACAACCCCCGGTTCCCGGCCAGATGGACGTTCAAGCACGGACGAGACAAGGCAGCTAAGCGACAAAGTAGCCCTGGTCACAGGCGCCGCCCGCGGCATCGGCCTCGGAATCGCCACCGTGCTCGCCGAGCGCGGCTCTGCCGTCGCTATCTGCGACCTGTCCGAGGACGCATCCCGCTCCGCCGCCGAGGGGCTTGTTTCCGTGGGACACCGGTCCATCGGCATCGCGACCGACGTGACGAACAGGGCTTCCATATCGGCGGCTGTGGAACGTACGATCGAGGCGTTCGGCCGGGTCGACATTCTGGTCGCTAACGCCGGGGTGTGGGCCGCGTCCGGGCTTGAAGAGCGGACGGATTACAACGACAACGACTGGGATGTGACGCACTCGGTCAACGTCCGCGGTGTTGTGCACTCTGCGGAAGCCGTGATTCCTCACATGAAGGAGCGCGGTTCGGGACGCATCGTAAACATCGCCTCGCACGGCGGCCGGAAACCCCGCGGAACAGCCATAGGCCAGACCCTGGGGTTGCCGTACAGCGTGTCCAAGGCCGGCGTCATCCAGTGGACTCACGGCCTGGCTATCGAGCTCGCGCCGTTCAACATCACCGTGAATGCGGTGTGCCCCGGTGAGCTGTGGACGCACATGATCGAGGGCATCTACACGAACCGCCGAAACGTCGGGGGAGGACCTGCCGATTTGAGCGTGAGGGACGGCTGGGACGAGCGCATGCGTGACACGGTCCCACTCGGCCGCGGGCAGACGCCGCGCGACATCGGCCATGCGGTGGCGTTTTTTGCCTCGGAGGACGCGTCCGAGATCACCGGCCAGGCGCTAAACGTCAACGGCGGAGCCCGGATGAACTGAGAATCCGGGCCACGTTGACCTGACACGCGTGGGCCGGTACAGGCAGGGACCAACGGATCGGAGAGTCCTATGACCGATGTGACCAATCTGGACGGTGCGATAACACTCGTGACGGGCGCCGGTCGCGGAATCGGGCAGGGCATCGCCCAGGTGCTGTCCGAACGCGGCGCGATCATCGCTGTATCGGACCTCGATGGGGCCGCTGCCGAGGTCGCTGCGGATGCACTTAACGCTGCCGGCCGAACTGCCGCCGCGTTCCAGGGAGACACCACAAGTCAGGACTCCATGGACGCCCTGGCCGCAGCGGTGCTCGATGAGTTCGGTCGGATCGATGTGCTTGTGTGCAACGCCGGTGTGATCGGGGCGCCGGGCTATCATGAGCGGACGGATCACACCGAGGCTGACTGGGATGCGACCTTTGGGGTAAACGTGAAGGGCTTCGTCCACACGGCGAATTCAGTCGCACCGCACATGCGTGATCGGCGGGCCGGCAAGATCGTCAACATCGCGTCGCACGGCGGCAGAAAGCCGCGCGGGGCGAGGGCCGTCCTTGGCAATATCCAGGCGCCTTACTCGGTGTCCAAGGCGGCAGTGATCCAGTGGACACATCTCCTCGCCATCGAGCTGGCACCGCACAACATAAACGTGAATGCCGTCTGCCCCGGAACGCTGTGGACGCCGATGTGGGAGGCGATCGCCGAGAACCGCAAGGCCTCAGACCCGGAGCTGGCGGAGTTCACGCCGCGTGAGATCTTCGAGATGAGCGTCAAGGACCGGATGCCGATGGGCCGGGAGCAAACGCCACGCGACATCGGCAAGGCGGTCGCGTTCTTGGTGTCCGACGACGCGTCGGAGATCACCGGGCAGGCGCTCAACGTGAACGGTGGGGCGGTGATGAACTAGTGGAAAACCGACCGCACTCCACAGGTCACATGGAACGCATGGCTGCCATCTCGGCAAGCGCGCATGACTGACGCGTACGATGTTGTTGTGATCGGCGGCGGCGTGATGGGCTGCGCCACCCTCCACTACCTCGCGAAGATGGGCGTGACGAACACGCTTTTGCTTGAGCGTGACACCCTCGCCTCTGGCTCCACCGGCCGCTCGATGACGATTTTGCGCATGCATTATTCGAACGCCATCACGACCCACATGGCCAAAGAAAGCCGCGACGTGATCGCGGATTTCGAGGCCGAGACCGGCCACCCCAGCGGTTTCGTGAACACTGGCTACCTGTTTCTGGTCGAGTCGGGGCAAGAAGAAGCGCTGCGGACTAACGTCGCTCTCCAGCGATCCCACGGCGTCGACTCTCAACCCTTCACACCGCAACAGGCAGCGTCCAACTGGCCCGAGATCGATTTCGACGGCGTTGCAGCGGTCGCCTACGAGCCGGATTCCGGTTACGCAGATAGCTCAGCGGTGACGAACGGATTCGCCCTCAGCGCCCGGGAACATGGGGCGGAGGTGCGACTCGGTACGACCGTCACGGGCATAGCGATTGAGCGCGGGCGTGCTGTGGGAGTGGAGACGACGGAGGGGCGGATCGATGCCGGGGCCGTGGTGCTGACCGCAGGTCCGTGGATACCGGAGTTCTTGCACTCGGTTGGCGCGCCGCTCCCACTGTCATGGGTGCGGCACCAGGTGATTAAGTTGCACCGCCCGCTCGACAAGATTCCAAGTCACATGATCATCGCCGACACGTCGAACGGCATATCGTTTCGGCCCGACGCCGGCGATCTGACGTTGATAGGTATCCGGGAAGACCCGACGGACCGCGATACCTACAACCAGTCTGTCGACCCGTCCTGCGCCGCTGAGTCGCTTGAGTACCTGGCGAAGCGTTACCCGGCGTTCGACGACGCCGGTTGGGACGGGGGATGGTCCGGATTGTTCACGGTCACGCCCGACCATCACCCGGTGATCGACCGGGTTCCGGGCGTTGACAACCTCGTGGTCGGCGCGGGGTTCTCTGGTCACGGATTCAAGTTGTCGCCGACGATCGGCCGCGCGCTCGCCGAGCTTGCGGTGCACGGACGTTCGACGAGCATCGACATGTCGCCCCTTCGCTTTACGCGATTCGCCGAGGATGATTTGCTCCAATCGGCCTACGGGGAGTGCGTGTTCGCGTAGAGGTTGGCGCGCTCGCCCATCGTTTCGGTCCGAATGACGGGGGATTCGCAGGTTCCGTCCTTATCGCATCGGAGGCTCGGACAGCGGCAAGTCGCGGGCGCGGCAACACGCCCCGGATTTATTGCCATACACACCTACACCTACAGGCGGCGGCTCGTGAGTGTCATTTCGTTGCGATCACCTTGGGCCGACGGCCAACCAGGGCGGATACCAATCTGCCCATACCGGCGTGTTGGTGGTGGCCCAAACTGACGTTACATCGCCCGACGCACCTCGCCTACCAGGCCGCTTCGTACACGAGGCCGACTACCAGTCCGTACACGATGTGGACCATGAAGAAGCCCATCACCGTCATCCCCGGGAGATTCCTGACGAACGCTCCCGGAGCCGCCATTTCCCCGCTCCTCATCATCGGGTGCATCGTCGCAATCATTCCCATGCCCATACCCGCGATCACCCAGTGAGCGGCTCCGAACACGATGCCCCACACCACCAGGTTACTATCGAGGTCGAATGCCTGAAAGAGCAAGGTGTGGATGATGGCGAATACGACCCCCATCATGGCGTGCATCATGAGGCCCGCCATGTAGGCCTGACCCGTGTTTCGGGTCACCATCGTGCCTTCCATGTGAAGGATGTTCATCGGCATCTTCTCGGGCATCATCGCCCGGCCCATGTACAGCAGGACGGTCATCACGCCCGTCGCTGCCAGTCCCGCCAGAACGGCGGCGCCTAAATCCTAGTCCATGTTCAAAACCTCCGCGCATACAGGTTTTTTTTGGCACTAACCCATTGCGTGTTGGATGTGCGGCCATCGTTATGGGTTCGGGGATCGCAACTGGCGCCTTCTTGCTACGACTTGTCCTGCCGGAAGTGCATTCCCGTTGCGGGGCCTCGATTGACCTATCTTACCGTGCGCCAATAGACTTGAGCCGGGACAGATCGGTCGCGGGCAGGCTGAATCACCGACTTTCGTTCAAACCTTATTTGTGGCTGTATTTCACCCCACACACGCCCTGCGCAGGTTGCCGATTTGACCCTAAAGACACTCTTCGCGCCGGGTCCGAATGACAGCCTTTTACAGCGCCTGGTTGAGTCACTCGGACCGGACGCTGACCTGACCTTGATGGACCCCTCGATGGACCATTGGGCGCCGCCGGGCAACGCCGACCAGCTGGTTGCACGGTCTGAGGCGTTGGTGCTTGGCCCGGGCGCCGAAGCTGCGACCGAGCTCGTGGCGGAAGACAGCGATATTCGATTCGTCCAGTTCACCGGATGTCGCCAGCCCGCCGCGGTGGTCACGGCGCTGCAGTCGAGTGGCGTACTCGTCGCGAACGCAGGACCGGCGCTTGCGCCGTTCGTCGCCGATCACACGATCTCGTTGATGCGGGCAGCGATGTCTCTCGCGGGCCGGTCCGAACAGAAGCTGGGCGATCTGGTTGTTGGGGTAGTGGGGTTCGGCAACGTCGGCATCGAGGTCGCCCGGCGACTCCAAGCGGAAGGCGCCACGATCCTGTATCACGACATCCGGACCGCCGCACAGGGCTATGCAAACGAGGTCGGAACGCGAAGGCAGAGCCTCGATCGGCTGCTGCTTGAGTCAGACATCGTCACCCTCCACGTCAGCGACACCCCACACACGCCCGGGCTGATCGAGGGCCGCGAGTTCCGGCTGATGAAGCCGGGTGTCATCCTGGTCAACACGAGCTCGGTATACGCGGTAGATGGAGACGCGGCGACGAGCGCGCTGGAGTCCGGAAAACTCGGTGCGTTCGCGTTGGGGGTGTCGGAGCCAGAACCCGAAGGTCGGTTCAATCAGATCGCCCAGCATGAGCGTGTGATCACGAATCTCCGGGACGCGATCGAGACCGAAGGGGCGCTAGGGGCCGTCGCGCATCTGGTCGCGGAGAACCTCCGTCGAGTTGAAGCCGGTGAGACGCCTCGCGGGTTGATGGACCCGGTCGGGTTCCCCGGTGTCGGTGACCCCGCGTTCTGGTCATCCAGGCTGGCGCCGAGACAACAGGCCTGAACGGTGCGGCGTCGCCGTTATTGATCGCTTGTCCCGGCCTGAGATCGCTCTATACTTCGGCCTTGATTACGGTCCGAACATATCGACCTCCCTCGCCGCCAACAACCTGAGGAGATTCCACACGTATGGCCCTTAAAGTCGCCAACGTCTCGCGCG
The DNA here is from genome assembly GCA_027623795.1 of Chloroflexota bacterium. Lineage (GTDB taxonomy): Bacteria > Chloroflexota > Dehalococcoidia > Lucifugimonadales > Lucifugimonadaceae. Next base: position 4,197 of record JAQBUX010000033.1, on the reverse strand, counting down.
CCATGGCTGACACCAGCATGTTTGAAGCTGCCGGGATTGAGATCTCCCAACAACTTGTCGGCCCAAACACCTCGAAGGCGGATTACATAGACATCCTTCGAGGAGTGGACGGCGCCATGATCGGGACGCTGCCGCTCACCGACAGGGAAGTGCTTGAGGCGTGCCCAAACTTGAAGATCGTGAGCCGCTCCGGCGTAGGCGTGGACTCGATCGATCTGCCCGCAGCCACCGCACTCGGCATCCTGGCCTGCAACACTCCGGGGATCAACACATCGGAGGTCGCCGACCACGCGATGGCGTTGCTGCTGTCGCTGACGCGACTCGTGCGGGAGACGGACGGCGCGGTCAAGGCGGGGCAGTGGAGCGACAACCCGCAGAGAATCGCAGCGTTCCGCGGGCAGCTACGTCGCATCGCGGGCAGCACGGTGGGGATCATCGGATTGGGCAACATCGGCAGGGCGTTTGCGACCCGCATTCGCGGCTTCGGACCCAAGCGGATCGTGTCCTACGACCCGTACATTCCGCAGACGACGGCGGACCTTTACGGCGTGCAGCTCGTTTCACTGGACGAACTGCTCACGACGGCGGACTACATAACGATCCACACCCCTGCGACGTCTGAGACACACCACCTCATCAACGCCGACACGTTGGCACGGATGAAGCCGAACGCCATCTTAATCAACTGCGCACGCGGCCCGATTGTGGACCCGGTCGCACTCCAGATCGCGCTCCAGGCCGGACAGATAGAAGCCGCCGGCCTTGACGTCACCGAGCAAGAGCCGATCGACCCCGAAGACCCGTTGCTGGGGATCGACAACCTGATCGTCACGCCTCATATCGCGGGTGCGTCGCCGGTGTCGGGAATCGAAGGCGGGCGCAAGCAGGCGGAGAACGTTTTGCTGGTGCTTACGGGGCGCTCACCGCATGGGCTGGCAAATCCGGAGGTCATCAAGACGATCGCAGTGATGCGTGCGACTAACGCCGGACGCTGGGAAGGCGTGCCGGACTTCTCGACGGCGCTGGCGCTTTAGGAGAGGGTGCGCCGCTCGGATCTCGGGCAGTGATGGGACGCATCGCAAACACTGGTTCGACGACTCCCGGTGGGAGGGTGCTTGTCAGTCGAGTCCGACCGCCCTGTGCGCGTTGACCCGCGCACGGCGCGCTCCTAACATGCGGATATCTTGGGAAGATCATCCAAACGATCGGTCGACCAGCCCACCACGCCCACCACGCCCACAGGAGCCGTGCCATGACGACCGCAAGCACCAGGGTCCCCGCCACCGGAGCCGAGGCGCGTGCCGAGTTCCGTCAGAACCGGTTGGTTCAGCCCACATCCGGCATGGCCCCCGGCTTCGTCCAGGCCAACCTCGCGATTCTGCCCCGCGACTCGGCGTTCGAGTTCCTGTTGTTTTGTCAACGCAACCCGAAGCCGTGTCCCGTGATAGAAGTAATCGAGGCCGGGAATGTAGAGCCGTCGATCAGCGCACCCGGCGCCGACATCCGGACCGATATCCCTAAGTACCGCGTCTATCGAAACGGCGAGATGACCGAGGAGCCCCTTGACCTGAAATCGGTCTGGCGGGATGACCTCGTCAGTTTCTTGCTGGGTTGCAGTTTCTCGTTCGAGCACGCGCTGATCGAGAATGGCATCGCGTTGCCGCACTGGGAGACTGACAAGGGCGTTTCGATGTTCCGCACCAGCATCGAGACAACGCCCGCCGGCCCGTTCTCAGGCCCGATGGTCGTGTCGATGCGCTGGGTGCCGCAAAACAAGGTCGTTCGCGCGGTTCAGGCGACCACGCGCTTCCCAAACACCCACGGTGCGCCGGTACACGTCGGCGATCCCGCAGCGATCGGCATCGATGATCCGACGAAGCCCGACTTCGGCGACGCATGGGAACCGGCCAATCCGTCCGACGTGCCCGTGTTCTGGGCCTGCGGTGTAACTCCGCAGGCGGTGGCCATGGCGTCGAAACCGCCGCTGATGATCACACACGCTCCCGGGCACATGTTCCTGACGGACCTTAAGGACGAGGACCTGGCGATCATTTGATGGACGGGCGACGGCGCTGGAAATATAACGCGGTAGAAACCGGCACGGCCCCCTCCGATCGGCCGTGACCACGAGGAGACTCTCACGAATGGCCACGATCGAGGACATCATCCTTCAGAAGGACGGGCGCAACATCTCGGCGCTCCGTCCGCATTTGCCCGCCAACTACGCCGAAGAGGCGGCGGACCTGATTCTCGAACACCCGGGCAAGGCGCTGATAGTGACCGGTTTCTACATCGTTTACGCGAGCGCGCCCGAAACAGACGGACCGCCCGGGGCGGTCGCGATCGGTGAGGCCCTGTCGAACATCGGGTACGAGGTTGCTTACGTTACAGATAGCTACTCGATGGACGCTATGAAGGCCGTGGCGGGCGACAAGCGTGTCATCGATTTTCCGGTCGCCGGACACAGCGAATCGGCGGAGGCGGCAAGGAAGATCCTGGAGACCGAGACCCCTTCCGTCGTGATCTCTATCGAGCGCGCGGGGCTGGTGGGCGACGGCACTTTCCGGAACATGCACGGTACGGACATCTCCGAGTACAACGCGAAGATCGACCACCTTTTCGACCAGCACCCGTACAGCGTCGGCATCGGAGACGGCGGCAACGAGATCGGCATGGGTAACCTGCGTGCGGAGGCCGCAGGTATCGACCGCTTGCCCGACGACCCGTGTGTCACCACGACGACAAAACTTATGATCGCCTCGGTTTCGAACTGGGGCGGCTACGGGCTCGTCGCCGCGCTGTCGGTCAAGAAGGGCCAGAATCTTCTACCGAGTGTCGAGACCGAGAACGCGTGGGTACACGCAACGTACGACGCCGGCGCTGTGGATGGACCAACGGGCGAACATCGGCCGTATGTCGACGGCTTTCCGCTGGACAAGTACAACTCGTGTTTGACGGAGCTGCACGAGTATGTGAACGCAGCGCTGGCCTAGTGACAGGCAGAAGAGAAGTCTGTTCGAGGGCCACGCAAAACGTGTTCTTAACGCGTGCCCGGATGTCGTTTGCCGCTCTTATATGTAACTTTTCGCGATTCTTTCGCTAATGAACACTGCTGCAAACCGCGAGATATATTCAAGCACTATCGAACGTTACGTCCGTAACATAATCGCACAAATAAGAGAGGGCTAACATGCCAGGAAGACTCGACGGCAAGGTCGCGATCGTTACCGGCGGAAACAGTGGCATCGGAGAAGCGACGGCCCACCTCTTTGCACGTGAGGGGGCAAAAGTTGCGCTGATGGCGCGGCGCGAAGCCGAGGGCATAAAGGTCCAGGACGCGATCCGTACTGAGGGCGGCGACGCGACTTATGTTCAGTGCGACGTGACGGACCGGAAAGCTGTGGACAGCGCTGTCGAGAAGGCCGTCGAGACTTACGGCCGTGTGGATCTGTTGTTCAATAACGCAGGGCATGGCGCCCGCGGCAACTTCCCCGACGAAGAGGACGATGCATGGGACAGCGTGATCCAGGTCAACCTGACCGGGACTTTCTACATGTCCCGTGCCGTCTGGCCGCACTTGATCAAGGCGGGAGGAGGCGCCATCGTCAACATGTCCTCGATCGCCGCCGTGATTGGTTTCAGCAAGAACATGTATGACCTGAGCGGCCGCGGCGTGCCGTCCTCTTCCTATTACGTCGCCAAGGCCGGTGTCGACGCTTTCACCCGATACACTGCGGGTAGGGGTGGGGAGCACAACATCCGCGTGAACTGTGTTCGGCCGGGCCAGATCATCACGCCGGGAGCGACGGGCGGTGGCGAAGAGCACGTGTTCAAAGCGGTGTTCGATGCGACCCAGATACTCGACGGTCCGGGCTACCCTGAAGACGTCGCAAACGTCGTGTTATTTTTGATGTTCAGCGATGCGCGGTTTTTGACAGGTGAAATCATCAATATCGACGGTGGAACACCGCGTAAACTCTGATCGATATCGAGCCGTTCCTGAGTCGTGTTTCTGGAACTATATTGGCGTCCAACGGCAGACCGCTAACGCCCGCCTTCACGAGCGAGTTTCAAAACGGGTTCTGTCAGAACTCAGGGCACGGGGCAAAATAGCATCCTCCAAACCTGGCTGAGGAGCTATCCATGTCATGCCCGCGTTGCCAGTCCGAGTCTACCCTGAAAAGGGGTTACAGAACA
>JAQBUX010000354.1 GCA_027623795.1 Chloroflexota bacterium | reverse complement strand
AAAAAGAAGGATTTTCCATAACGTGAGCAAACCGATCCTCGCGATAACACTCGGCGATGCGGCCGGGGTCGGACCGGAAGTCACGGTCAAGGCTTTCCCGCACGAAGCCGGACTCGGGCGGTCGATACCACTGGTCGTTGGCGATGCGCGTGTTGTGTCCGCGGCGGCTGCTTTGTGGGCGCCGGGGTGGACCGTGGCGGTGGTGGGAACGCCGGAGGAGGCTGCGGCGACCGTCGTGGATTCCGGTTCGGGAGTGATCCAGGTCATTGATATGCCTAACTGCGACCCCGCCCGCGTCCGGACCGGTGAGGTCGACCCGTATACCGGCAACGCTGCCTACGAATACGTCGTCCACGCAGCGCAACTGGCGATGGAAAAACGTGTCGCCGCCATCGTGACTGCGCCCCTGAACAAAGAAGCGATGCGCCTCGCGGGGCACATGTACGACGGCCACACCGGGCTGCTCGGCAGCCTTACAGGGGCGAAGAAATACTTCATGGTTCTCGGGTCTGACGCCCTGAGGGTGATCCACGTCAGCACGCACGTCTCGCTCGAGGAGGCCGTGCGGCGTGTCAAGGCGGACCGCATCCTCGACACGATACGCGCTGGACACGAACACCTGACGCAGATGGGATTCGAGCATCCCCGCATAGCGGTCGCAGGGCTAAATCCCCACGCCGGCGACGGTGGCCAGTTCGGCGTCGAAGAGGCCCGGGAGGTCGCTCCGGCGGTCGAGGCGGCACGGGCGGAAGGCATCGACGCTACGGGTCCGATATCGCCGGACGCCGTGTTCCGGATGGCGCGTGACGGCCGGTACGACATCGTGGTCGTGCTCTACCACGACCAGGGCCACATCCCGGTGAAGCTGCTCGCATTTGAAGAGGGGGTCAACGTGACCGTGGGGCTGCCGATCATCAGGACGTCCGTAGACCACGGCACCGGATTCGACATAGCGGGGCAGGGGATCGCGAGCGAGATCAACATGATCTCGGCGCTCGACTACGCCTACAAGATGGCGACGGGCGACCGCAGCGGGAAGTAGGGGCGGATCGCCATACGCCCCGGCGGTGTGGTGGCGTCCGATTCCCGGTGGGCGACTCGACAGCGACGTCGCGACCGGCCGGGTTGTGCCCGGCGACCACGGAAACCGCGCCGCCGGGCCGAGTTCTACTTAGGCCTCTTCTTCAACCGGGGCGGCCGGGGCTGCGTCTTCTACGGGCACGGTTGCAGGCTCCGCCGTTGGCCGGGTGCGGAGCCTGAGAACCAGGCCGCCCGCTATCGCTAGCATGATCACTCCCACGATGTCACTGCCGAGCGGGAGGGTAGTTCCGTAGAGGTTCAGCCGGTCTTTACCGTCTTTAGCTTCCTCGACCAGATCGATGACCGTGGCGCCGGTGAAGGCGAAGTCGTTAGCGAATCGCACGTACTTTGTGCCGTCCGGGCCGATCGCGCTGACCGTGTCCCGCACGATGGCGTCGACGGCTGCGCCGGTGTCCGGCTCGACCCAGACGTCTGTCACGGTATCGAACACCCACGGCAGTCCACCCGCTTCAGCCGGGTCAGACACGCCGAGCGGTACATCGTCGGCGTCGATGACGTAGCGCCAAGTTGCCAGGCCGTCCGTCGCGTCTTCCTCTACAAACGCGGCCGGGAGCGCCTGCCCGGCCACCGCGATCCACGTGCTGTAAACGGTGTCTTTCCGGGCGTAGAACGGAAGCCCCCACAGGTCTGTGCGACGGTCGGCTTCCTCCATCAGCTCCGGCAGGTATAGCTTGGTCTTCCGGTCGACGGCCAGAGTCAGATCGGTCGGCGCAAAGCGCGGGTCCAGAAGGCCCAGATCGGTGCCGTCAGCCAGGTTCGTTGTAGTTACCTTCTCGTTCAGGAAGAGGGTGTCTCCGTCCGTCCCCGTCGCCACACGCGTGCGGTGGAACCTGACGGGAATATTGACCGTCGGGAGGTCCGCTGGATTGGCCAGAATGTTCTGAGTTCTCGGGTCGAGTATCAACGCCAGGGCGGCCGGGTCAGCCAGTAGCGCTGAAACGACGGGATTCGAGAGGACAGCGCCGAGGGATGGGTCTGTTACGAGTCCGAGAAGCTCGGGGGTTGCGGCAAGGGTGGCGACGACTCCCGAGGACAGCAATGCGGCGAATGCAGGGTCTCCGAGCACAGCGAGGTTCGCCGGGTCGCTGAGGATCGCCGCGATTGTCGGGTTGGACGCGGCCAGGGCCAGTAGCGCGGCCTGATCGGAAAAGGCCGCAAGTACGGACGGGTCAGAGAGCGCCGCCATCGCATCGCCGTTCGATAGCAATCCGGCTACTGCGGGATTCGCAAGCGGAGCCAGGACGACCGGATCGGCGAGAAGGGTGAGGATTCCCGGGTTCGCGATGAGTGCGGGAAGGCCCGGATTGTTCAGGAGACCGGCGATGGCCGGATCACTTAGAAGCGCACCGGCGCCGCCGGACGCCAGAAGGCCGGCGATCGTCGGGTTAGTTTGCAACCTGTTGGTGAACGAGGTGTCGACTAGGGTGTAGGTACCCTCGATATCCGCCGTCCGGTCGAGGTCGTCGGGG
>JAQBUX010000032.1 GCA_027623795.1 Chloroflexota bacterium | reverse complement strand
TGCCTGAAATGTGGAGAAAGGCGAGGGTCCGGGCGTGGGCCTTGTCGATCACGTAGCGGCGGAAACCCGCCAGCGTGTTGGCTCCGGCGGAACCGGCGTCGACGATGGTCGTGGCGCCGCGCGAGAGCGAATGGGCGTCGGCATCGATCGCGAGGTGCGCCACGCCCCACCAGACATGGACGTGGAGGTCTACGAGGCCCGGAAGTACCAGTAGTCCGTCAGCCTCGACGACATCGTGTGTGTCGTTGTCCGAGACGTGTTCCTCAAGCGCCACGATCCGCCCGCCTGCGATGGCGATGTCACGTCGGCCATGCAGGTCCTGCGACGGGTCGATCACCGTTCCGTTCTTGATCACAAGATCGTAGGTCACGGCACGGCCTTCGAGTTGTGGGTCGCGTTGCCGGTCAAATGGGTCTGCCGACGTAGATATCGTCGCCATCGACGCGGACCTCGTAGGTCGCCAGATCGACGAGCGGCGGCGGCGAAATCACGGACCCGGTGGTGATTTCAAACTGCCCGGCATGCCAGGGACATTCGATGCAGGCCTCGCCGGTCAGAAAGCCTTCAGAAAGCGGGGCGCCCTCGTGGGTGCATGTTTCCGAAATTGCGTAGACATGCCCATCCACGTTAGCCAGCAGGATGCTTTCGCCCTGTGCATCGACGGCCATGATCTCACCGTCTGGCAGTTCTGAAAGAGCTGCGACCCGCTCAAAATCATCGTTCATTGGTTCCGCTCCTGGCTTTGACCGCCAATTCGGACGGTTAAGATACGACCTCATCGACATCATTACCCATCATCGGTCCGAGCGCGCAGACCGGCAACCGGGCGTGGGCGTCGAGTCGGACCGTACTTCTTTTGTTTCGGTTCGCGGCGGGGGCAGACGGCGCTCCGAGCGCCCCAACACGCCCACGACAGGCAGTAAAGCGAGCGATCTGGAGAAGGCTCATGGCTCCCATCATCGACACCGGCGAAGTGATTCTGATCGGCGAGAACTCGTTCATCAGGCTCAGCCATGACGGGGGTGAAACCGTCACGGAGCGCGTCAGCCACTGGCGCGTACTATGGACCCCGGCCGGCCCGGGGCACGTACTGTTTTACGAGGGCGAGATGATCGGCGGCGAGCCGCGCATCTATAGCGACAACATCGCCCTCGCTCGATTCGTCCAGAGCAACATCGAGGGGTTGTTGTACCCGCCAAGTGGCGATACCTCGCTTCCGGTGCATGACGCCGAGTTCGCACGAGAGGGCGATTCCCGTTCTTATTCGACGGAGCGCATCTCCTCTGACGTGGAAGAGATTTCTTTGACGTGGACCGACCTTCAGCCCCCATTTGTGATGCACGCGCCGGGTGGGAACGGCGAGGGCGAACGACCGCTGAGCGTGTGGACGACGTTCGTGCAGGCGCGCGAGGCGCGGATCACGGTGGATGGAGACTTTGCCAGCGGCGAACCATTCGAAAATAGTCGTCTCGGTCGTCCGGTCAGCAGCGCCGTGCTCGCATGGGCAGAAACCTGGGCAAAGCTTCCGGGCTAGCCGTCCTCGGACCGCAGCACCCGGCCGGTACGCGCGCCCTTCGGCGCGCTGTTCTCCAGCGCGATCTGCCCGTTGACGAGAGCTGGCCTTCAAACGACCAGTGTTTGCATTAGTTTCGATTACGGGTCATCATATGTCACATATCCGCATTTGCGCATACGTGGAAGTGAACTGATGGTCACAACGTCAACCGACGAACGCACGCAAGAGTTGCGGGCGGCTCAAGCCGATCTGCTCGCGAAGTTCTTCCGGGCGCTCGGTGATCCTACCCGGGTTCGCATATTAAAGATCCTCCTGGAGGACGGGCCGCGCAGCGTGGGCGAGCTGGTCGAAGAAACAGGAGGGTCGCAGAGCAGGGTTTCGACACATCTCGGGTGTCTCAAGTGGTGCGGTCTCGTGGCGTCGGTCCGTGACGGTAAAAGGGTCATCTATTCCATCGGAGACGACCGCGTGGCGGGCCTTCTCCGAGGCGGAGAGCAAGTACTGGCGGATAACGCCGAGCAGGTCATTGCCTGCCAGACCATCGTCTGAGCCGCGGTCGCTGGATTCAGAAGGAAGGTCGAGATCACATGCCGGTAGGCCTGCTCATTGCCGCATGTTGCGCCGTTCCAGCCGCGCTGGCCGGGGCGGTGCTTCTTAGCGGAATCGCTGGCCGCGTGCGTGGCCGCCACTCCGATGCCGACGCTCCCGAGCCGGATATGCGGGAGGTGGAGCCGCGGTGAGTTCCGGGCGACATCGTACCGCCAGAAAGGGGTTGAACATGCCGACAGCGATCACACGCGATGAGCTCCAACGGTTGGTACACGAGGAAGACGCCCAGGTTGTGGACGTCCTGCCGGCCCGTGAGTACGCAGAGGGCCACCTGCCCGGCGCCGTCAACCTCCCGCTCAAGAAGTTGGACCGTGATACCGCCGCCGTGCTGGACCGGGCGCGCCCGGTCGTCATGTACTGACACGACGCGACTTGAGATATGAGTCCACGAGCCGCGGCGCGGCTCGAAACACTGGGTTTCACGAACGTTTATGACTACGAGGCCGGTAAAGCGGACTGGTTCGCCGCCGGGTTGCCGCGTGAGGGCGAGGCGATGCCCGTCCTCCGCGCCGCAGATGTCGCCCGTACAGACGACGTGACCTGCACGCTAGCCGACACGGTCGCGATTGCTGCCGAGAAGGCGCGAGAGGTCGGTCAGAACCAGTGCATCGTAGTCAACGACGAGCGAATCATTCTGGGACGACTTCGGTCCGCGGCGTTGGGTGGCGACCCGGATGCGTTAGCGGAAGATGTCATGGAACTCGGGCCGACGACAACCCGGCCTGACGCCGAAGTGGCTCCAATCCTGCACCGGATGCTTGCGAGGGACGTGGACCGCATCCTCGTCGCTACGTCCGGCGGACGGCTAATCGGCACGATGTGGCGGACCGATGCTGAACATCGCGCTGGAGAACCGGACGAAGAGATCGCCTGTGATTGCTGATCTGCCCACAATGCGTACGCCGTATGGAACCCGCTTCAAACTTTCGTTATTGGCCGTCAGCCTGATGGCGGTCGTGGCGGCCGCTTGCGGGTCGGACTCAGAAGCCCTGTCGGCGCCGCAAGCGCCGGACGGCGGAACCGAGCATGTGGAAGTCGGTGCGGACCACGAACCCTACGGTACGGTCCCCGCCACCTCGGGGCCGCACTGGTCGACATTTCCGTCTGAAAAGGCCCCGTTCGGGTCGCCTGTCGTCTGGGGCGTTTACGACCAGGCCATCGCCGACGAAGCGTTGGTTCATAACCTGGAGCACGGCGGAATAGGTCTTCACTACGACTGCCCGGAAGGCTGTCCCGACCTTGTGACAAGACTTGTGGCGCTAGTCCCGGCCGATCCGTCACAGTTCGTTATGTCCCCGTACCCGGACATGCCGTCCCGGATCGCCGTCACCGCGTGGCGAAGGGTGATGTACTTCGACGAGATGGACCAGGAGACGATCTCTGCCTTCATCAAGTCGTACCAGGACAAGGCGCCGGAGAGCGTGCCGGCAAATCCGTCTGCCCTGGGCTCTGACTGTGGACCGACCCATTCCGGGGATGGCGAGTCCGACTCTGCTCCGGCGATCGGAGGTTCGTGTTCTCAATGATGACCATTGCCGCTTGGTGGCGTGGTTTTTGCCCTTCCCCGGCCGGGCAAGTTTCGGTCCGGATCTAATCGGGAGAGAGAGATGACCAAAATAGTCCTGGATGCGACGATCACCTGCCCGAGCTGCGGAACGGCACGCGACGAGCGTATGCCCGTCGACGCCTGACAGGTCTTCTACGACTGCACGTCGTGCGGCGAACTGCTCCGGCCGAAGAAAGGCGATTGCTGCGTTTTCTGCTCGTACGCGGACCGCCACTGCGCCTCGAAGCAACGCGAGGCGATGGCACCCGATTAAACAGTTTCCATTAAGCCGGCGGGCGGCGGGCGGCAATACGACGAGGCGATCATGGATACGAAAAACATGAAGATTGGCCAGCTCGCCAACCGAGCCGGTCTAACCACAAAGACCATCCGGTACTACGAGGAGATCGGGCTGCTCCCGGAAGCCCGACGCACCGAGACCGGCTATCGGATGTACACGGAGAGCGACCTGGGACGCCTCAACTTCATCAAGAAGGCACGCGAGCTCGGGCTCTCGCTCGCCGAGGCGGGCTGGGTGCTAGACCTCCGTGCACAGTCGCAGCACCCATGCCGGCACGTGCTGGCCCTGCTTGAGCGCAAGCTGTCCGAGATCGATTCGGTGATCGCAGACCTGACGTCGTTCCGAGCGGAAGTGGATGAGCTCAGGCAAACGTCGGCCGCTAATCTGGAATCGGTATCGGACGAAGACGCGATCTGCGGCATCATCGAGACCGGAATCCACCGCCAGGCCGAGGCGGCCCTGGTCTGGCTGGACGCCGGCAACCTGACACGCTCGCGCAGCGGCTGACCGCCGAGCGGACTCACTCCCGGCGCAAGCGCTACCGCGCCGAACGCAACGCTCAGGCGCGGTAGCACCCGGCTCAGGCAGAACGGCCGCGAGGTTCGCTTCAACCCGCGCTTGACCTTCCCCTCGACCGGAAGGTTTACCGTCATCTAATCGTCATATTGGCCCGGAAGGCGGTGGGCGTTCCACCGTTACCCGGGCAACAGAGGGATGTCGAGATGACCACAGAAGCAACATTGAAGATTCCCGCTCTGCACTGCAGCAGTTGCGCCAGCACCGTCAGCCGCCGTGTGAAAGCCCTTGGCGGTGTGAGCGAGATCACCGTGGATACCGAGTCCAAGCTCGTGAACCTGACATACGACGAATCGGAAGTGACCCTGGACCGTATCCGGGAGTCGCTGGACGAAATCGGGTATTTCGCAGAGGACTAGAGCCGGGCGCGTTACCCGAAGGACATTCACATGACTTACGTGACAACCTTGGGCCGCGCAACCGGGTCACTATGGACCCGCAGCGGTACCAGAGGGCAACTCCTCATCGCGCTGGCGATCGGCGCGGCGCTGGCGCTCATTAGTTGGCAGGCCGGAATACTGGATACCACAGGCGTGTTCGGTGGTGTGGCGGGAGATGCCGCCTCGTCGAGCAACCCCGGCGCCATCGTGGCGATAGGCGCGGCGTTAATCATCGGCGCCACGATGATCGTCCTGCCGTGCGGCTTTCCCGCGGTGTTCGCAATGCCGTCGATACTCACCGCCCGGGAGGGGCTGCCGCAACGGACGACGCTAAGTCTCGTTTTCCTGGCTGCCGCCGCCCTGCCTCTAGCTGTTTTCGGGGTCATCCTCGGATTCGCAGGCGACGCGGTGCTCGGACTGCTCGACTCGATGTCCGCAAAGATGGGCTTCGCGGTCATCCTCTATTCAAGCCTGGGATTCCTGGCGCTCGGCTACGCGTTGAGTCAGGCGGGGATCTTCCATCTGCCCAGCCTGACGCAGCGATTCAGCGGACCCGAAATGCCGGATCAGGACAGGCCTTACCGGCGGGCCGTGGTGCTCGGGAGCACGATGGGCGCCGGCATGGGCATGGGTTGCCCGATGCCAACTTACTACGTCCTGCTGGGCTGGGTGGCGGCGGCGGCCAACCCCGTATACGGCGCCATCGTACTCGGGGTATATGGCCTGGGTCGCGTGTTGCCGGCCGTTGGTATCGGCGCGCTGATCGTGGGCGGGATGGACCGGCGCAAGGTCTCTCGGGGCATGACCTCGTTCCGGGAGAGGACCGAGGGCGTCACCAACGGACTCGTGGCGGCCACCGGTTCCTATCTGATCGTCCTGTTCGGCATCGTGCTGGCGTGGCGCTGGGCGACGCTGTAAATCCTGATGAAGAACAACGGAACAACTGAAATGACGAAGCCAATACCGATAAGCGACACCGAGTTCGAGGTGGAGGTGCTCAAGGCCGTTCTACCGGTCCTCGTGGACTTCTGGGCCGAATGGTGCGGACCTTGCCACGTCATCGCGCCGGTCCTGGACAATCTTGCCGCGGAGTACGACGGCAGGGTGAAGTTCATAAAGATAGACACCGAAGAGAACTTCGATGTCATGTCTCGATACGGCGTCCGCGGGCTCCCGACCTTGCTCGTATTTAAGGGCGGAGAGCCGGTCGATCGGATCGCCGGCGCGGTGGGCGAAACCCAGATCAAGCAGTCCCTGGAGAAAGTCCTCGGTTGATTCTTTGACTTGCGTAGATGCCGAATTTCGATCGGCGATTGACGCGATACGCCGCTGGCGGGGAGGACGTCCAAGGCGGCGCTAGCCGTCCTCAGACCGCAGGACCCGGCCGGCTCGTGCCCCCGTCGGCGCCCCGTTCTCCAGAGCGATCTGGCCATTGACGATGACGGTGTCTATCCCCGTCGTGTACCGGTGCGGGTCCGTGAACGTCGCCTGGTCCTGGATTGTGTCCGGGTCAAATATGACCACATCGGCGAAACAGCGGGGCGCTATGCGTCCCCGTCGGGTCAACTGCAGTCGCGATGCCGGCAGCGCGCACATCTTGCGTACCGCCTCCTCGAGTGAAACGAGCTTCTTGTCCCGGCGCATCTCCGCGAGGAATCGCGGGAACGTCCCGTAAGAGCGCGGATGGGGTTTGCCGCCCGACAACGGGCCTTCTGACCGCACCGAGTTACCGTCAGAGGCGACGGCGATGAACGGGTCGCGGGCGATTAGATCTACGTCGTCCTCACGCAACGAAAACTGGACCACGGACGCCTCAGCGCCTTCGTAAAGCCTGATCGCCGCCTCCGAAGGCTCGCACCCCATGTGGTCCGCGATCTCGTCCAGTCGCTGACCCTCGCGGCTGCGGTCCGGTCCGTACGCGGCGAGAAGAACACGGTCGGGTGAGCCCATGAAACTCTTGATGTTCCAGTCGATCCCCTCCCGGAGCCGGGCGCGGAGATCAGAATCGTCCATCGTTTCCAGTGTGGCGGCGCGGCCGCCTGCCAGCGCCCAGCGCGGGAACAACCCGCCGGTTAGCGAGGTGCTGGACGCCACGTACGGGTACTGGTCCCCGGCGACATCGATGCCTTCTCGCCGGGCACGCGCCTGTAGCTCAAGGATTTCTCCAGCGCGGCCCCATGTGAACGGGCCCTTCGCCTTGACGTGAGACATCTGGATTCGCCCGCCGGTTCGGCGCCCGATCTCTATCGCCTCGTTGACCGCGACGTGTAATCCGACGCTGTCGTTCGATTCCGACCTGATGTGGCTGGAGTACACCTTCCCGCGGTCCGCAGCTTCCTGCGCCAACTGCACGACCTCGTCTGTGAGCGAGTAGCTTCCGGGAGCGTAAAACAACCCGGTAGCGAACCCCATCGCCCCGGCGTCGATACTCTCCGCCACGAGGCGCTTCATCTTCTCTAACTCTTCAAACGACGGCGCCCGTGCGGCCATGCCGAGCACGTTGGTGCGGACCGTACCATGGCCAACCTGGAAAGCCTGATTGATGACGCCCTTTGCCTGCTCCTGTGCAGCCAGGTACCCGGCGAAGTCCGTCCAGTCCGGCGTGAACTCTGCGCCGGCGGTAAAAAAGCGATTTTCGAGCGCCTCGCGGGCCGCCGCGGACTGGAGCGGGGCGCAAGGGCTCATCCCACAGTTGCCGTTCAATTCCAGCGTCACGCCCTGCGTAAGTTTCGAATCTGCCAGCGGATCGATCAGAAACGACATATCGCTGTGACAGTGGAGATCGATGAACCCGGGAGATACGACGCGTCCGGACGCATCGATCGTTCTGGCTGCGTTTTGGGCATCATCGCCGCCGAGGCTGCCCACGGCCGTGATGCTATCGCCCGTGATCCCGACGTCCGCCAGGTAACCGGGTGCGCCCGTGCCGTCGACGACTGTTCCGTTCTTGATCAACAGGTCGAACATTCAGGTACTCCGTACTCCCGGTAATCTGTTCGGCGATTCAGATTCGCCCTTACCCCTTCGGCTTCGCTCAGGGCAGGCTCTGGCCTCTCCCGCCCGGAGGAGCCTGTTTCAGAAATCGCCGTCGAACGCGGTTCCACGATGGGGACTTTTCCCTCACCCTAACCCACGCCCGGAGGGCAGCCGGCTGGGAGCGGAGATTTCTGAGACTGCGATGATGTTGCCGGACCGCCCCCTACGATGTGTCGGTCCGATGGGCGTTGAAATGGACGAGTGGTGGGTGGATGCCCACCGATCCCTACGTCTGCGGCGGCGCCAACGGCTCTTCGGACTCAAGCGCCTCGTGCGCTGCCTGCATCAGGCCGTGCTCGTCCATCTGCCGGGCAGCGTAGACGATCACGCCCGCCGCGTACTCCAGGCCTACCTCCGATGTGTTCAGCATGAAGTGGTACAGGAATGGATCAATAGGATTGGATTCAAAGGCTTTTTCGAAATACCTGGCCTGAGCAGCGTCCGAGTGCTCGATCAGCTCGCGACCCGAGTCCAGATCGGGCAAATTCTCCCGTTGTTGGATGCGTTTCGCCCTGTCCTCTTTCTCGCCGAGGAGGCCGATCCTGAGAACGCCAGGGGTGCCGCGCAGAATGGCTCCGCCGCCCCGGCTCAAGATCACCGCGTCTCCCGCGGCTGCGATCTCCCGGATCACCTCGGCCGTCGTATCGATAAACTGCTGCTCGTGCAGCTCTTCTGCGCGCGTCGCTGGCGCACGCTCAAGTTCACGGTAGGGCCTGGAGACAAGGACCTCCATGCCCGGGCCGAAGTACGGATCGCCCATGCCGGCGTTGCCGGAGCGTTCCAACGTCCTCTGGATGAACGAGATGAACCGGTCTCCACGGGACGGGACCCTACGCTCAGAGTCTTGCATCGCCTCGACGGTCGCGCCGACGCGTCGACCGATTTCCGAGAGCAACAATCGATCGACGAAGTCGAGACCGAGTGTGCGTGCCACGATCCGGCCCACGCCCGGACCGCCCGCTCCAACGCGTCCTTCGATGGTGATGACTGGCATTCGATTCCTCCCCGGTTTGTGAGGTCAGGCCGGTGGAAGGGTAACACTGTCCGAAATTGATCCCGGGTCCGTCCGGGTATTGACGATTGTCGGAGGGGCATCTATTCTGTAAATAGAACATATGTTCTAGTTGGATATTTGCCTTACCAAACACCGGGAGTGGCGCCGGGAGGTTGGTAACGGCGTACGAGGCCGGAGAGTTCGGGCGCGGGTGAGCGTGGCTTACCGCCTCGCGATCTCACGAGACAGAAGAAAGCGCGGCGAGCCCTGGGGAAGCCGGGGTGTGGGGATCGGAGGGGCGATTGACGGATGTGGCGACGGCCGTGATGGACGGGGACCGAGAACGAGTGGATGTAGAGGAGCGCGGGTCCCACATGGTCACGAAATGGCTGTCGATGCGGGCCGTCGAGGCCGCTGGGGCCGATTCTACCGTCGTTGGAAAGGCGCCTGGCGAAGAAACCGGTGGGACGCTGACGCTGGTCGCTTCGACGGACGCAGAAGACCGGGCCGGGGATGTGATCAGCGCCGCGGGGTGGGACCTGGCGGCTTATCGGGAGAACCCCGTCTTCCTCTGGGCGCACGACTACCGGCGTCCTGCGATCGGGCGGAGCGTTAGGACCTGGGTGCAGGATGGCCCGGGCGGCGGACGGCTGATGGCGACCATCGAGTTCGCGCCGACCCCATTCGCACAGGAGATTCGGTCTCTTTATGCCGCCGGATTCATGCGCGGGGTGTCGGTCGGATTCCGAGCCCTTGAGATAGAGCCGCGTACCGGCGTGGGGGGACGCCGGGGCGTGTCGTTCAAGCGTCAGGAGCTGCTCGAGATAAGCGCGGCTCCGGTGCCGGTGAATCCGGGGGCTTTGGTCAGGGTAGTGGCCCGTGACGGCGGCGAAAGCGGCGGTTCGGCCCGAGCTGAAGAGATGACGGATGGGCGCGCAGCGTGCCTCAGATCACTGGCCGGTCTGTCCGGGCTACCGCCTGCGGTCCCGTCAGGGTTACCGGCGCCGCTGGCTGCAAAACCAGGACTGGCGGCTGCCACACCAGCGCCGCCTGCAGCGATGACGGCGCTTTCGGCTGCGAAAAAAGAGATCAGAGAGTTCTGGGTCGCCCTCGCCGTCCTGGCCGGGGCCAAATGGGGATCATCGGAAGCTGATGTGGCGGGGGGCAACTGAACTTTGACGACACGAGAATTGGAAACGATCAGCAAAGAGATCGCCGAGGTGTCGGCGTTTGTGAAGGAGCATGTGGCTCCGTTGGCCGAGGAGCGGGCGAAGCTCCACGACGCGGTGTCAGGCCTCGCCCGTTCCGCGATGGAGACGAAGAGGCGATCTCTCCTCGGGGGCGACTCAAGGAGCCTCGTAGAGTCCGGCCCATACGTCGGGTGCGACGCGCTTGACCTTGCCATCATCCGCAGCCTGCATCGTGCGGCACGCGCCTATGGGGGCGGATCGGCGATCGAGGAGTGGGGCGTCAGGCTGCGTGCAGCGATGGACTCGGTCACGAGCGGCGCCGGCGCGGAGCTTGTGCCGACGGCGGAGGCGAACGAGCTGTGGCGCGACGTGAACCTGGACACTGTAGTGGCGCCCCTGTTCAGTCGCATCGACATGCCGACCTCGCCGTTCGACATTCCGCTTCAGCTTGGCGACGTGAACTGGTATCCCGGAACAGAGAACACGGCGACTACGCAGACGGCCCTTGGCACGGCGAAGCAGACACTTACGGCACGCGAGCTCGTGGCGGAGGTGCCGTGGTCGCTCACCCTTGAAGAGGATGCCGTGATCGCCATGCTGCCCGAGGTACGGCGCACGCTTGTCCGGAACTCCGCGGAGGTGATCGACGACGTTCTGTTGAACGGCGATACGACCGCGCTGAACAACATCAACGCGGACGGCACGACCATCACGGCGACAACGGCGGGCAAGGCGCAGTGGCTGATCGGGTTCGACGGACTTTTGCACCTCCCGCTCGTGGACAACACGGCCCAGGGCAACTCGCTCAACGGGGCCGTGACGGCGGCGAGCTACAACCAGGCGCTGAAGTTGATCGGCAAGTACGGCGTCCGGCCGTCGGAGTCGCCCTTCATCGTTGACGTCAACACCTACCTGGCGTCGCTCGCGATCGAGGAGGTCGAGACGGTGGACAAGCTCGGCCCGCAAGCGTCCATTCTGAGCGGCCAACTGGGTGTCCTGTACGGCCACCCGGTGATCGTTTCGGAACAGATGCGTCTGGCGGATATCGACGGCAAGGTGACCGACGCCGGGAACGTGACTAGCACCGGCCGGATCCTTGTCGTGAACCGCAGCCAGTGGCGCGTCGGGTTCCGCAGGGAGCTGTCGATCGAGACGGAACGGGACATCCAGAAACGCCAGAACGTGATGGTCGTGAGCATGCGGGTGGCGTTCGACGAGCGCAGCGGCGCCCGGTCGACAGCGAAGCACACGGCGCTTCAGTACAACATCACCGGCGTGGCGTAACCGGCGGAGTGGCCCCGGCCGCCACGCCCCGCTTTGCGGGCGGGGCGGGCCCTGGGAAAGGCCAGATGGATGGCCGGGGCCTCGATCCGGACGCCGAGTGGTGGGTTTTTTCGGGAACGACTCAGGTGGGGGATTTGTGGATGCCACTTAAGACGACCAGTAAGACGGTGACTCTGGCGGGGACCGCTGAACGTCTCAGCGCGACCGACCTGCTCGTGTGGTGGGCGAGGGTTAAGGCGAAATCGGCCAACCTCGGCATCGTGTATCTGGGGGATGCCGCCGTCTCCAGCGGAGACCCCGGGCTGGCCGCCGGAGACGCGATCGAACTCCGCGGTCACCCGAACTTGAACCTGTTCGATGTATTCGTCGATGCAGGGTCGTCGGGGGAAGGGATAGACGTCTGGTATCTGGAGTACGCGTAGCGCTCACAAGCCGGACTGAGAACACGGCTTCGGGTTTCGCCAGGTGGGCGGACCTCAGGGAGAACGAATATCCGGCGACGCCGGTGTGGGGTTGAGGTGAGATGGGACTTCCGATAGGGACGGTTACGGTGACGACGGCCGGCACACGGGTGCAGGTGGTGGCGTCCGGCAACGCCGTGTCCGCTGTGAGCTTCCGGGCGCGCGGATCTAACAGCGGTCCGGTCTACGTCGGCGACGACACCGTGGCGGCCGGCGATGGGTACGAGATCAGCCCGGGCGATGAAATGACCATTAGATGCCGGGATCTTATCGATCTGCGGCGCTTCTATATCGACGCGGCAAATAACGGAGACAAGGTTGATTACGCGGGGGTGGCGGCGTGACGGGACCAGGGGTGGAGTATCGGACGAACCCGCGTTTTGTTCCCGACAACGCGTCGATCAGGTTTGGTACGGGCCGCGACGCACGGGTGTACTACGACGGTACGGATCTGGTCGTCAGCCCCGCCGATATCGGGATCGGCGATCTCAAGGTTAGCGGTGCGGGGCTGCTGCTCGACTCCGGCGAGATGCTCGACTTCGGGGCCGGCGATGTGACGCTGACGCATGCCGCCGCTCAGCTCCGGCTTGACGGCGGCGACCTCATCGTGACGGATGGCGACGGCCTCGTCATCGGCCACACGGCGCAGGTCAACATCTGGACGATCCTCCCAGAGTTTCAGTTGCTCGGGACCGGGGATGTGGATGCAGGGATGGCGGTCGGTCGATGGTCGGCGGACTCAAACCCGGCCCGATTCATAATGAGCAAGTCCCGAAACCCCGCCATCGGAAGCAACACAATCGTCCAGGATGGCGACTTCGTGGGGTCCCTTGTATGGGCGGCGGACGACGGCACCAATCTTGATGGTTCGGTTGCCCGAATCGACGGGATAGTTGACGGCGCCCCCGGCGTGAACGACCTTCCGGGCCGCCTGGTATTCCTGACAACGGCAGACGGCTCGCCCCAACCGACCGAGCGTATGCGGATCGACTCAGCGGGCGGCGTGTTCATCGGCGATACCGCCAACGCCAACATGACGATCGGGCTGACGATCAATCAGGGGGCGAACGACGACGCGATTCTTGCGTTTAAGTCGTCAGACATCGCTCACGGCATGACGACGCTGGACGAAACCGATACCTATGCCCGGTTCATGAAGAACAACGCGACGCTGGGAACGTTGGAACTTCGGACCTACGCTGAAACAGGCACCCCGATCGCTTTCACGCTAGGCGGGTTCGTTACAGACGACAACACCGTTAAAGACGCGACTGGCCGCGCTCCGATTGAGGTTAACGCTGCAAAGAAAAGCGGCACAACTGTCGGGGCGCAGGGAGTAGATGCAAACTCGTTTGCCGTGAGGTCAAACGCATCGACTAGATTCATCGTCGACGAGGACGGCGACCTGCTGGCAGACGGCGGCGTGGCGACAACTAACATGGTGACGCTGTATGACGACCTTCCTGACGGCCTGACGGCCCGTGTCGACCGCGTAACGGCGTTCGGCGGGGAGACCGCGGAGGCGCACCGTCCCATGCTGAACGCGCTTATAGATCGCGGTGTGTTGCACATGCCCACCGAGGAAGGCGGGCACCCGTTCGTCAGCATCCGGCAGGGACTCTACTTCTCGTGGGACGCTGCTTTTCAGAACGCGTCATGGATCCGGGACGTCGTGGATGTGCTCTCCGACGAACAGCGCGATCGGCTTCCAACCAGGACACGAGAACTACTGGCACTTATGCCGGGAGGATAGACATGCCAACGATCAGTTTCACCGTTTCGGCAACGAACGTGACGTTGCTTCGCGAGGCTCTCGCCCATCATCAGGGCCGGGACGTAGCAGACGTGACGGCCGCGGACGTCAAAGATTTCGCCGGCCGGCAACTTCGGGCGATCGTCCAGAAGTACCGGCAAGCGCGCCGGGACGGTGCGAATCCGGTGGAGACAAGCGATCCACTGACTTAGAGGGCGCTCCGAGGGTGAGGGCCCGTCGAGCGAGGGTCGCGATTTGGTGGCGATATCCGGATGAAAGGTCATGTGTACGGATCGCATGGCACGAGGCAACGCTGTGGATGGCGATGGGGGAGGCGGGATGAAGTTTGACGAACATGTTCGGGCGTTCCTGGATGGATCGATCGACCCGGACGAAGCGAGAGTGCTGGCGACGGCCGCCGTGGCGTCCAACATCCGGCAGCTCAAGATGTCGATCGCCGAATGCCTGTGGCTAGCGCGTCAGGTCGCCGCTGACGGTGGCGACGGAGCGGCGCCCAGCGTCAAGCAGCTCCAGACGGCCCGCACGCTTAAGACGCGTTACGACGGAGCGCTGGCCGAGTTTAGACGCCTGCGCGGCGAAGGTGATGACGATGGGGAGGGCGCGGGCCTGCATCTGATCGCGGGCGGTCGGGACGCCCCCCTTCCCGGGAAGGGGGAGTAGGTATGGCCATTACTAGCGCGCCCGTCGGGGTGATCAACACCTACGCAGGCATCGATACTTTGAAGCAACGAACAGGCATCAGCGGTTCAACGCAAGAATCGTTGCTCTGGTTGGCGCTGTTTGGCACGAGCCGTGCCGTGGACCGCTATTGCAACCGGCACTTTTTCGTGCTGCGCGGAACGCGTCAGTTCGATATCCATACCCCCGGTAGTCTGGCCGTTCCTGACCTGGCGGCGGTCGTTGCCGTTCGAGAGGACGCTGACGGGGACCGGATATTCGAGCTGTCTCTTAGCGCGGACCAGTATCTGTTGTATCCGCTGAACGCCCAGCCAGACAGGCCCTGGGGGCGGCCCTACTCAAGCCTTGTGGCGGACCCCGCCGGAACCAGGCCGAGGTTCACTGTGGGCAGGAGAGCCATCGAGATAGACGGCGACTGGGGATTCCGGCGCGTGCTACTGGACACCGGGGCGGACCTGAACGTGGGCGCGCCTCTCCAGTCCACGGCGACCCAGGTGACGGTCACCGACGGATCGCTGATAGAACCCGGGTCCACGTTGATGATCGATCAGGAGCAGGTATTTGTGCGCCTGGTTTCGGGCAACGACCTGACCGTAGAGCGCGGGGCGAACGGCGCTTCGGCGGTCTCGCACGCCGATGGCATCGACGTTATGACGTTGACATATCCGGCCGCCGTCAGCGAGGCGACGCTGTTGATCGCTGGCCGTCTTTTCTCCCGAAAAGACACCCCCATGGCGGTTATCGCCGGGTCGTACGGACTCGGGGCGCCGGACACACGGGCGGCGATAGACCCGGACGCCGGCCGGCTGCTGTCGTCACTTCGCCGGCTGCCGCTCGGCATAGCGGGCTAGGGGCTGGTTATGAGTCTTGTGTCAATCAAGTCGGCGATCGTGGACGCTCTCGAGACTATTCCGGGCCTCAAGGTCTACGACCACGCCCCGCGGACGGTGGAGGAGCTTCCGGCGATCTCGGTGACTCTTAACGGCGCCAATTACACCGATCTCAGCTTCACGTTTCGCCTGCTCCTCCTGTCGGGGTCGTGGGACGCAGCCGAGCTTGAGTCAAGATTGTTGCCGTTCCTGGAGACTGCCGGGGCTTCGAGCATCAGCGCCCTGCTTAACGCCGACCCGGGTTGCGTGACGGTAAGGGCCGGAGAGATCGGCCGGCATCGATTTGCCGGGGCGGACTACCGAGGTGTCGAGATCGACGTGACCGCAAGGGATGTGCCCTGATGGCGGGAGGGAATGAGCACGCCGGGACCGGTCGCGGGCGAACACGCAGGTCCACCGCGACGCGTGGCACAGGCGTTCGGGGACGGTTTCCGGCTGACCGCACCGAGCTGGCGTGGATGCGGGCGGACCTGCGATCACTGCGCCGGACCGTGGAGAACGACCACGATCACCGACTCAGACGTATCGAGACGGACCTACGCTGGGTGATCGTGCTGCTCGGCGGCCAGGTCATAACGCTAGTCGGCGCAGCCGTCAGCGGCGTGCTCGGGGCGTAGCTCGGCTTAGTCCTGGACCCGTAGTAGCTCGACTTCTGCGTGGGTGATTGTGTCCCGGAGAATGATCTCGAGCCGGGCCAGGGAGTCGCGGACTGATTCGGCGGCCCCTGCGCGCTCCATCATCTCCTCCAGGGCGCCCACGCTGTCAGTTTCTATCTCGTAGATCACGCGGTCGCTTCGGCCGCTCAGGTAGTCGGTCAGGATGCGGTACTGGACGTCTACGCCGGCCGTCCGCATGGCCTCGAACTCGTCACGAATCGCATGCACAAGCTCGGTACCGGCTCCGACCTTTCCGTAAAAGGTACGCCGTTCGATTATCGCCATCGGACTCCTTTCCGTTGCGTGCCTAAGCCGCCGGGATCTCTTCAATCCTGATGATGTGCTTCGACGCCTCGTAGTACCAGACACGAACATGCGCGCCGGGACGCAGCGAGTTGATAACTTTGAGCGACACGCCGTAGTCGACGCCGTCGATTACTAACTTCCCGAGATGCGTGCCGCGCGCCCCAAAGAATTGCCAGTTCCGCGCGATCGCGTCGACGATTCCCTCGCCCTCTCCGGCGCGCACGGAACGGTCCATGTCTCGCGTGAGTACCAGCGCCCGGCGTGCTACCAGATACAGCAGCCACAAGATCACCAGTCCCCAGGGAACGCCGAACCACAGATTGGATATCCCGTAAGCACCGAACACCCATGCCGCGGGCG
>JAQBUX010000353.1 GCA_027623795.1 Chloroflexota bacterium | reverse complement strand
TCGTAGTGGACCTGAATCTGCAACGCCGTCACCTTGACGCGTCGGGCCGAGCGGCTGCGGCGGCGAACTCGGAAGCCGCGCTGGACGCAGAGCGAGCGGGGGCGCGGGAGCGGCAGGCGGCCACACAAGCCAAGCCGGGGGAGCAGGCTCACCGTAGGGTCCGGCAAAAAATTGCCACACCCGAGAAAGAGTCAGGTCGCGCTCTCGACAAGGTGGCGGCCAGGTTCCGCACGAACCGCACCTACATTCGGCAAGCGATCAAACTGCGGGACGAAGCACCGGACGACTTCGCCAAGCTGGCGAAGGGCGAGAAGTCTCTGTCGGACGTGACGCGTGAGGAGAACATACGGAAGCGTCAGACCAAGCGGGAACAGATCGCTGTCACCCTTACGGAGCCGGTGTCGTTGACCGAGATCGGCGCACAACGCCGCTACGGACAACCAGGACTGCTTCAAGCTGCTCTGGCACGGACCGACCCCCTAGCTACGGCGGGAGTCTATCAGCGGGCGACCGTGCTTCAGCACGTAAAGAAACCCACCCCATACAGATCGCCAACAACAACCGCAGCAAACACATCCAGCACGCGAAATCTCCGAGGGGTAGTACTACTACTTCTCTTCCTACTGCTTACGAACGGCTACCCCTACCCCCTCCAACGCCCACTCCCGCCAACAACCGCCAACGCCGACGCCCTGCTCCCACCACCAGCCGCCGGCACACCGAACCGTGCCGCTATGCACGAGCTACGCCAGCGACCTTCGCACGTGATCTGCGGCCTCTGCCCCTCCATCGCCGACACGAGCATCGGCCTCCGCTTCCCGCACATGCTCGTCCTGCACGCAGTCCTGTACCACGCGGTCGGGGATGCCCTCTCGCTATCGCGGCGTGTCTGCGCCCCTTCAGGCACGGTCAGTTGGCGGCTGCCGGACGGGCGGGAGCGGGCGTTGCTGCGGATGGCGTCCGACTTCCGGATCTGAGGCGGCCCAGGCTCGTGTGCAATTCGGCGCGCGACCACCCTGACGCGACACCGTTCCCAGGGTGTGGACAGGGCGTTTTTCAGGTCGGTTGGTTTACTGGTTGGTTTACAAACGAAGAAACCCCCGCCGAAACAGGGGTTTCTCTCTACGATTAACTTACGTTTGGTGGGCGGTGCAGGACTCGAACCTGCGACCCCCTGCTTGTAAGGCAGGTGCTCTAACCAACTGAGCTAACCGCCCGAGATCACGGTGCGAATCGACCTCGGCCCCAAAAAATCGGACGTCCGAGGCGTTCAACCGGCCTCGAACAAACGCTGCTCTTTCATTCGCGCCAGTCTACAACGGGAGTCGAGTTTCCAGCCGAAAGCGCTCGATGGTATGACGCGGCGGAGAAGTCCCGGCCCAGCACCCGGGTCCGGCCAAGCATTCGATGAGGTGGTGCGCCTGGTGAGATTCGAACTCACGGCTTCAGCCTTCGCAGGGCTGCACTCTATCCGCTGAGCTACAGGCGCGTATGAACGTTCCGATGACTCGGCGTCTGAGACGCCAAATCGTCGTGAATACTACTGGTGCCGAGGGAGAGAGTCGAACTCACACGCCCGTAAGGGCACTACGTCCTGAACGTAGCGCGTCTACCATTTCGCCACCTCGGCATGAGATGCGGTGAACGTATTGAAGGTTGGCTCCGATACGGCCGACATGTGAAGTATGAGATACCCACGCGCAGGCGTCCACCGGACCATCGATTATAAACGGGGCTCTTGCCGATCCCGTCCTCGGTGAGCCGCACATTCCCGCCGTGTATCATCCCGACCACAATGGTTAGTGATCGGATGCGACGGCGGATCGAGACGCTTCTTGATGAGGCGGACGAGGCCGTGGGACGCCGCCAGTGGGCCGAAGTCCGTGACATCTGCGATGCGGTGTTGCGTCTCGAACCCGAAAATGCCGAAGCGCAGGCGCTTTTGGAAGCGTCCGAGCGCGATACGGGCGTCCGGTCATTCCCGGAATCAGCGCCGTTTGCCGCCACGGCAACTTCGCCGGAGCCAGGTGGCGCCCCGGCTGTACCCCCTAGCCGGGAGCCCACTCTTCGAGAGCCTCAGGGTGGGCTCCCGAAGAGTGAAGCGGCCACCACACCCACGTTGTTCGCGAACGGCCGCTATCGGGTGAGCAAGTTCCTTGGCGAGGGCGGCAAGAAACGCGTCTATCTGGCTCATGACACTTTGCTCGATCGCGAGGTCGCGTTCGCCCTCATCAAGACCGAAGGCTTTGATCTGACCTCAAAAGAACGCATATCCCGCGAGGCCCAGGCCATGGGCCGTCTTGGCGTCCACCCCAACATCGTCGCCGTCTTGGACCTCGGGCAGGAAGAGGACGGCACGCCCTACATGGTCACCGAGATGATGGGTGGCGGTGATGTGGAGGGGCTGCTTGAAAAGACCACCCCGAAACCCCCTCCTTCTCAAGGAGGCGGCCATTTGGAGCCCTCTCCCTCCCAGGGAGAGGATCTGGGTGTGGGTCGTTTGGGCCTCCCGTGTTGGACGTCAGCAAAAGTGGGACACCGATCGGGCCTGAACTAATAGAGAGATCGGCGGTTGTGAG